>DXVA01000301.1 GCA_019408975.1 Lentisphaeria bacterium
CTCCGGTTCATAAAAACGGTTGGGATCGGGCTGTTCATAGAGTGAATGCGCCGCAACGGAGTCCGGCGTGCATTTGCGCAAAGGGTTCGGCGGTTCGACCGTAAAAGAGTCACGGCGGAGGGTGACAACCAGCGAATCATTAGCCCCGACGGGACGCGCGCACAACGCGCCGCATTCCGCAATCTTGGCAGCGTGCAGGGACAATCCTTCCGGGAATCCGTGCATGATCGGATATGACGCGAAAACCGCGGTATCGCAGCAGCGCCCGGCAAGGATCACATCCGCACCCGTTTGAAGCGCGGCGATGACCGGTTCCGTTCCGAACTGCGCCACGGGATTGCGGAGATTATCAATTACGGCGGGGTCAAACGCCGGAGAGCCTCCGCAGGAATGAATCCGGTGCTCCGATGCGGCGTGTTTCAATACATCCTTATCCAGGTCCGAGTAAACAACCGCCGCTTTGAAATGAAGTTTCTGTTCTTCCGCGATTTCACGCAGGATTTCCAGTGTTCTTTCCACGTGGGGCTTTGCGCCTGAACCGCCGGCACTGCCGATGATGAACGGAATCTTCCGTTCCAGCGCCCGTTTCAGGACAAGTGAAAGATCGCGCTTGACCTGCAACGGCTTCACAAAACCGTTCCCGCTTCCGAGATAATACGGACCGGGATCAGTCGAACCGGCGTCCACCCCGATGAAGTCCAGTTCGCCGGCAAAAGCGTTCTCTAGGCTTTCCGGCGCATATCCGTAGCCGAGCATGCCGCACAGCGAAAGATAACGGATTTCCTCTTTCATTTCGCATTGACCTCCGTAAATGTATAATCCGGCGTGATTCCGAGTTTGCTTTCAATTTCCGGCATGGACGTTCTCACGTCATCCGCAAGCTGTTCGAAATAATTGTTTCCGTCTGCGTCGATGGCAACGAAAAACGGTCCGAACTCCTCGACTTCGTAAATCCACGTCGCCTCGGTTTTGCCAAGTTCATCAAGGAAGTAGACATCATGCACTTTCCGGATCTGTTTCCGCAGGCTGTTTCCGCTGAGCCCGATCTTTGAAAGATAGACTCCGCCGACCTCTTTCAATGCCTCTGCGGTGCGCGGCCCCATCGTCGTTTTCCCGATCAGTGTGCGGAGCTTGAACTTCCTGACGACATCCGCACCGTAACGTTCAAAACGGATGCTTGATGTGGGTTCGCAGCTTACGACGCTCCAGCCTGATTCCTCTTTTTTCATCACGGGGCCGACATGAAAGAAACAGTTGATTTTTTCATAGTCAACCGGCGGACAGATATTTTCTTCGACCGCGCGGATGTGCAGACGGCTGCGGCCAGTGAAAAGCATTCCGCTGACTGTCACAATTTCTCCGAGTCTGAGCTCGCGCGCCGTTTTCTCCGACATGGGAAGCTGAATATTTTTCATGCGATTTCTCCTGTAAGACTGAATGTGCCCGCACCCGTAATCCGTGCCACCCAGCGGCGCCCGACAAGACATTGCGCATTGAATGCCACAGGCAGTGCGGCGGTATGGGTGACGGCGGTTTCGATATTGAGGGCAATCACGGCATTGATGCCGCGCGACCCCATCGGCCCGATTCCAAGTCTGCGCGCTGCATCCAGCAGTTCGCTTTCCAGTTCCGCAACCATCGGATCGGCATTCCGCCTGCCGACCGGGCGCAGCAGGGCTGCCTTCTTCGCCATCGACATGCAGAGGTCCGCCGTCCCCCCGATTCCTATGCCGACAAGTGCCGGCGGGCAGATTTTCCCAGCGTAACATGAATTCATGATACATTCAATGACGAATTTTTTAATTCCCGTCACGCCGTCGGAGGGAAACAGCATCCGGTAGAAAGTACCGAAGATTTCAGAGCCCCCGCCTTTCGGGGCGGCAACGATCTCAAGCCCGTCACCATTCCCTTCAAACTGCAAATCGACTTTCGGCATACCGCGCCCGAGGTTGTTGCCGGGATTGCTTCTCCGCAGAGGGTCGACCATCGTCGGGCGCAGATAACATTCCGCCGTGGCGCGCTCCGTAGCGGCTTCGGCGGCGTGCCGGATCGTTTCAAATCCCCCTTCGACCACTGTTCCGGATCCGGCTTTGACGAAATAGAGAGGAAATCCCGTATCCGCACAGACCAGCCCTTCGCCGCGATGTGCAAGATCGGCATTTTTAAGGCTGATTTCCAGATGTTTCCGCGCCATCGGATCGGTTTCCTCCTCCAGCGCGCACTCCAGCGCCGCACGTACATCCGGAGGCATTTCCAGCGCGGCGGTCCGCATGGCTTCATACATGGCGTCTTCGATTGTCTTTCCCGTAATCATTTCATGTAGTTCCAGTGTTTGATCTGATTGTTTTCCCGATAAAGCTTTTTATATTCTTCCCGTGTAAGTTCCGGTTCCGTCTTCAGAACCGCATATGCGCTTTCCGCATTGCCGTAAAGGAGTTCCACAGCATTCATCGCCAGAAGTTTCGCGGGGCGGAGATAAGCCCGGTCGGGATCGGTCACGATAAAGTCTTTTGTATGCGGCGTTCCGCCTGTTCCGCCCGTGTAGGCATGAAGCGCGGGCATGATCATGCTCACGTCCCCCATGTCGGTGGAGGAACCGCGGTGCCCGAAATTATAAAAACCTGAATGAGGGTCCAGCAGGTTCAGATTGTCTTCATGAATCCTCTCCAGCCTGGCGGAACTTTTGAACGGCAGATATCCGGACTCCGTCGTGATCTCCGCGCCGCCGCCGAATGCCAGTGCCGCCGCCTGAACGGAACGGTCAACCTTTTCGGAAGCATCCAGCAGCGCCGCCGGGGTTTTTGCCCGTATCTGGCAGGTGGCGGTGACGCGGGACGGAACCACATTGACCGCATTGCCGCCCTCCTGAATTATGCCGTGAATGCGAACAGTATCGCTGTCGCGGAAGGTGTCTCGCTGAAAATCGACTGCACTCAATGCCAGACGCGCCATACTGAGTGCATTGATTCCCGCCTCCGGGCTCAATCCGGCATGTGCGGCGCGTCCGCTGAACACGATTTTCTTGATCACGAACCCGTTGAATCCGGATGGCGTAAAGTCGGCGTGCCCGCTGTGCATCATCATGGCGATATCGACGTCATCGAAAACCCCTTCGGCAATCAACTGCTGCTTTCCGCTGGTCCGGCTGATCCTGTGTTCCGCAAACAGTTCCTCATAGTAATTTTCCGGGTGATGCTCCTCCGCCGGAACCGCGATCAAAGCAATATTTCCGCTTAAAAATTTATTCAGTCTGCATGATGTCAATCCGATTGCCGCCCCGAGCAGAGCCGTAATCTGTGCATGGTGCCCACAGGCATGCGCCGCCCCGGTTTCAGGATCGGCATAAGGGTGTTCCGGCAGAATAATCGCATCAAGCTCTCCCAGCAGCGCAACCGTCGGGCCGGGCTTGCCACTTTTCAGGTCCGCGCGGCATCCCGTAACGGCAAGCGGCTCGCGGACAGGCAGATCCAGAGACCGGAAAAACTCTTTGACCATTGCGGAGGTCCGGCATTCACGGAATGCCGTTTCCGGGTGCCGCAGTGTCCATTCCCCGATTTCAATGATCTTTTCCCGCTGTGCGTCGATGGCGGCGCAGACCTGCCGCTTCAATTCTTCTTTTTCCATATTCATTTCTCCGCTTTGAATTCACACTTTTCCACGGTGAACTCCCGCAACGCTTCCGGTTCCGGCGTCACATCCAGCCCCGGGTTCTCGCGAAGCGTATAAGTTCCCGGCCTGTCCGTCGCAAGGACCGGAGTTCCCAGATTTCTGACGTAAAACTTTTCCGACGGAGAAATATCCGACGGATAATTGACATGCGGCAATGTTGCAAGCGAGGCTACAACGGTTGTCCCGAGAGAGGATTCCCCCATGCCTCCGAGCCAGCACCCGATTCCATTTTCCCCGCAGAGCCGATGAATCTTCAAGGCATTCGTGATTCCGCCCACACGCGCATATTTGATATTGATGAAGCGGCACGCGCCGATCCGGATCGCCTGTTCCGCATCCTGAAACGAGGTTACGCTTTCATCAAGACAGACCGGCGTCCCGATTTTCTTCTGGAGATCGGCGTGGTCGATCAAATCGTCATGCATCAGCGGCTGTTCGATCATTGCCAGATTGAATTTATCGAGATTTTTCAGCATCGGCAGATCGGCAGGCGTATAGGCGCTGTTGCAGTCGATATGAATCGTGATATCGGGAAATGCGGAACGGACCGTCTCAAGCATATCCGTCTCCCAGCCCGGACAGAATTTCAGCTTCACGCGCGGATAACCGATTCCGACGGCGTGTTCGATTCCTGCAAGCAGTTCGTCATAATTTTTCAGCACGCCGAAGGTGTAGCCGATCGAACAGAGATTGCGCCGGCTCCCGATCATCCGGTAAAGCGGCCTGCCTTCCCTGCGTGCCAGAAGATCCCACAGCGCCGCATCGAATGCCGCCTTCGCATACATATTGCCGCGGATCGGTTTGAGCAGTTCCTGAAGCTCCTCCCCGCTTTTGAGTTCGCGTCCCAGCAGGCGCGGCGCGATAAAATCACGGGCGATGATGTAACTGGTATGATCCGTATAAGGCGAAAAAAGCGGACCGCCTCCCGGAGCGGCTTCGCCCCATCCCGTCATGCCTTCGCTTTCCAGCGAGACCAGAATGGAATTGAATGCGGACTGGCTCCCGAACGCCGTAATATAGGGGCGCTTGATGGGATTGCAGATTCTCCGTATGGTGATGCGTTCGATTTTCATGGCATTTTCCTTTTTGTTTTTCATTCGAGATATTTTGCAATGTCTCCATTCCAGAAATCATCAAAGTCATTTTCCCGTGTCATGGGATAGTCGATCCGGCGCAGTTCCTCCAACTGTTTGTCGATAAAAAATATCTGAAAACCTCCTCCATTTTTAGAATTTCCAGAAAAATATAAAAGAAGAAATTGATTTTTACAATAAAAAGAAGTAGTGTATTAATATTATCTGCATATCAATAAGAAAGAATCTGAATCAATGGAACTGACGCAGTTGAAATATTTTACGGCAGTTGCGGAGGAACTGCACTTCGGGAAAGCGGCGAAACGCCTGCACATCTCCCAGCCGCCTCTGAGTATTCAGATCAGAAAACTGGAAGAAGAACTGGGAGCGCCTCTGTTCCAACGCACGAGCAGAGTCGTTGCACTCACCGATGCAGGACGGGTCTTTCTGGAAGAGGCGAGGATGATTCTCAACCGTGCGGATCTGGCGCTGGAACGCATGAGGTCGCTCGCCGAAGGGCAGACCGGTTTTCTTTCCATCGGATTCAATGAACCCGCAATCAACACTTTCCTGCCGTCCGCAGTGTTCCGTTTCAAAAAGAGATATCCGGAAGTCGAGTTGCGTCTGGAGGAAATTGAAACGTCCATGCAGTTCGCTCCTCATGAAGATACAAGAAAATACAGGGAGC
>DXVA01000302.1:0-454 GCA_019408975.1 Lentisphaeria bacterium
CAGAGATACTTTGCCACGCAGTTTTTTCCGGTCAAGAACATCCGCCGCGCCTGCCGCGATCAGATCGTCCGCGCAGACTGCCGCTTCCGGGATAAAACCGTCATCCATCAGCCGTTCCAGAGCGTCGGACGATTTCAGCCGGTCATAGGGGACTTCGCGGATTTCTGTCTGGTGTCTTCCGGCAAGTGCCTTTTGAAAACCGTCGAGAAAATCCCGGTTGTCGGGCAGGGCAAGCGGGGGGAGCAGCAGGGCGACCCGCCGGATTTTCTGCCTGTTGACCCATTTTGCAGCAAGAACTCCCGCATCGGCAAGGGAGGCTCGGACGGAATATCCTTCCGACTGGTTCATGAAGACGCAGGGAATCCGCTTCCGCCTGATCTCCGCAATGTCTTCCGGTGTCAGTTCCTGAACGCTGATGGTATACCCGCCGTTGATTTCTTTGAATGCGAAATCG
>DXVA01000302.1:464-5428 GCA_019408975.1 Lentisphaeria bacterium
TTTTTCCTGCGGAGGTGTTGAAGCCGCGGATCACGAAATGATAGCCTCGTTTTTCCGCGACTTCCGCCATCGCCTGAATGGAGCGTTCCCGTCCCGGATAAGCCGCCATGCCGATATCATAAATGACATAAGTCAGCTCGCGGATTGCACTTGCCGTGTTCCTTGTCTTGAAGGTGCCTTTGCCGTGAAGCTTGTAGAGTTCCCCGTTGACGGTCAGTTCCTCAATTGCTTTCCTGACTGTAATCCTGCTGACCCGGAACCGTTCGCAGAGTTCCCGTTCCGACGGGATCATTGCGCCGGAGGCCAGTTTTTTCAGGAGCTTTTCGCGCAGTTCCCCGATCAGTTGAAAGTAAAGCGGTACCGGTGTTTCTCTATTCAAAGGCATATTGCAATATTCTTTTTTAGTGGTTATGTTGTCATTACCAGTTAAGATAATAGCGTTTTTTGAAAAGTCAAACGGATTTCTGCAAATAAACTACCGCGATGCAAGCATACGCCCTATCGGGGATTTCGCCTGCGGCGACCAGCTTATTCAGCTGGACCGAAGCAGGACTGGAAGTCCTGCACGAAGCATTTTTGCGATGCAGAGCATCGCACTATTAAACCAATTTTTTTAAATAAATAAAAGCTTCCGGTTTGCACTGCAAAGGGGAATTCGCATATTGGGGCGATGCTGCCGGAAATCCGGGAAGAAAGCGGGGAAAAAAGCCTGTCCCATTCATCCTGCGCTTTCCTGTCGGAGCCTGCCTTGTTCCGGATTCAGAGAGAGGCGGAGTACAGCGAGTCATGAAAGAAAAATATTAGTCTTTTCTAACTTTATTGCTTGACTTTTTTATGGATGAAAGTATATTCCTTGCAAATTTATTCGGATAACATAAAATAATTCTGTTTCCGTGTTCTGCGGAAACAGCCTGGAAGGAGTTTTTCAAAAGATGAAGCGATATCGTTGAACATTGATTTTTTGAGTTAGTTATGTCTAATTTAATTGACATTTTGTTTTAAGATGACAGGGAGACGAAATTGGATATATTCATCCTGATGATTTTATTTGCGGCGTGGCTTCAGAGCATGTTGAAACTGACTCTGGTGCCGCGTCTGTTCCGGTGGGGCATCCTGATTCTGGCGGTTCTTCCGGTGTTTTTCTTCAAGGACCGGCTGGCTGCGTGCAGTTTTCAGTCGCTCGGCGCTTTTCTTGCCGACAGTGCGAACTTGAAGGATTTCTGCGCCCTGATCGTAATCCAGGAACTTCTCGCGCTGCTTCTCGGTTTTTCCCTGCTGAAGAACCGTGAACTGGGACGGCGGAACAAATTCTGGAAATATGCCGCTCTTCTGCCGTCGCTTCTGCTTCCCGCCGGGGCGATGTATGTGGAGGCTGTCGCGTTCAATACCCTGATCCGTTATGATTTCAATACGATCATGTGGGTGACGGCATTGGGACTGGTCTGCGCGAGCGCTCTTTTCTGTGAGCTTCTCCCGTTTGTTATCGGCAGGGGGCTTATGGAAAAAATCTCGGCGGCGCTGAATGCCACATGGATTCTCGTTCTGCTGGCGGTATTCCTGCCGGCTGCCGCGGACGGGCAGTTTTCCGCGCAGGCGGAGCATGGGGCACAGTGGGACCCCGTCAAGGATTTCTGCATTCTCGGAGCGCTTGCGGCATGTGTTGCCGTTTCGGGAATTGCGATTCATTGTTACAGAAAACAGAAAGAAAAAAAGGATAGAAAGAAAAAATGCGTTATGTGACGGAAATTCTGAACTGGGTGTCGGGCAGTTTCATGCTTCCCGACATAGTCTTGCTGCTTGCGGCGATGATCTTCGCACTGATTGAACTGGGAGGGTTCTGCTCCACGTGGCTGACACTGCTCCGGCACAGAAGAAAACGCGAGGCGATCATGGAGCTTCTGCGCAAAGACCAGCGGATCGAGCCGGGTATGCTGGGGCAGGGGGTGTTCGCACGCCATCTGCAGAAACTCGCCGCGATGAACTGGGATGAAATTCATTGCGAAAAGCTGATTTTCGATTTTTCGCAGAACTATGAGCATGAACTTGAGCGTGCCAAATTCATGATGAAGATCGGGCCGATGCTCGGGCTGATGGGAACGCTGATCCCGATGGGGCCCGCGCTCGCCGGACTTGCCTCGGGGGATGTCGCTTCCATGGCTTACAATATGCAGATCGCATTCGGGACGACGGTCGTCGGTATCTTCGTCGCAGGTGTCGGGCTGCTCCTTTATTCCGTGAAGAAACACTGGTTTGCGGACGAGATCGCAAGTCTGCGTTATGCTCTGGACATTCACTTGAGAAAGGAGCCGGATCATGGCAAGAGCGCCGCGTTATAAAGCATTCGACAACGATGAAGACTGCGATCCGCTGACCGGGCTCATCAATCTTTTCGATGCTGCCATGGTGTTTGCGGTCGCCCTGATGGTGGCATTCGTAATCCAGAGCCGCATGACCGAGTTCCTGACCTCGCAGGATGTGACTTATGTCAAAAATGCGGGCAAGCCGGATATGGAGATCATCGTGAAAAAGGATAATAAGGTTTCCCGATTCAAGTCGGAAAAGACTACCGGATCGGGCAAGGGGCAGAGGGTCGGCATCGCATACCGCCTGGAAAGCGGGGAAGTGATCTATGTCCCGGAGGGAAATGAAAAATGAACACTGGCGACAAAAAGAAGAAAGCTGCATTTTATATCGTTCTCGCTCTCGTGATTGCGGCGGCTGCGTTCGGGCTTTACCGTTTCGGCTCACCGACGCATGTGGGCATGATCAATTACCCGGAATACATGCTCGCGGAAAACATGGATCAGAAGATCAACCCGATGGTGCGCATCACTCCGGTCAAATGGAGCGATAAGACAAGCCCCGGAGAACTGCGCAAATATGACGTGCTTTACTTCTTCGGAATGGGGCTTCAGTTTTCCGGGGAACAGCAGGAACAGCTTGACGCACTGATCAAGCGGGGGGTGCCTGTCTATGTGACGGCGTCGACACGTGCCGAGACGCGCCTCAATACTCTGACGGAGGCGCAGTCGAAGAATGTTGCCGCCTACATGGGGAATGGCGGCAAGGAGAATTTCCGGCAGCTGATGAATTATACGCGTTATGCGATTCACGGCAGGCGCCTGTTTGCGGAAAAGCCGCTTCCTCCGAAACATATTCCGTCCTCCGCATTTTTCCATACCGACGAGAATGCGGTTTTCACGACCTATGCCGAATACCTGAAATTCTATAAGGCGTCCGGCAGATACAGCGAGAAAAATCCGACCGTCTGCATTCTTTCCGGCAACGGCGGCGGAGACCTCAAGACACTGGTTGCGGCTTTGGAAAAACGCAATATCAACGTGGTCGGCGTTTCAGGCATGATGCGCCGTCTTACCATGCTGGAGGAGATCAAGCCGGACCTGATTATTTACCAGCCTCACGGAAGGCTCTCGATGAACGATCCCGACGCGGCGGTCGCGGCTCTGAAAAAATATAACATTCCGCTGTTCTGCCCGATCAAGGTAAGCCAGCCGTATCATGAATACCTGAAGGATCAGCGGGGAATGACCGGCGGCATGTTGAGCCAGAGCGTGACGATGCCTGAACTGGACGGCGGCGCGGTGCCGTTTGTGCTTTCGGCGCTTTATCCGAATGCGCGCGGGCTTCAGGAGTTCCGGATTATTCCGGACCGTCTGGAGCGCTTCTGCACAATGGTGCGCAAGACACTGGATCTGAAACGGAAGCCGAATTCCGAAAAGAAGATCGTCATCATTTATTACAAGGGGCCCGGCAAAAATGCCATGAATGCCGGCGGTATTGAGGTCGGGGATTCTCTGCTGAACACCCTCAGGCATCTGCAGAAAGCCGGTTTCACGACAGGGCCGCTGCCGGAGACTCCCGCGGAACTCAACCGTATGGTGCAGGAACAGGCGGCTGTCTTCGGGACTTATGCCGAAGGCGCGGTATCGGAGTTCATCAAAAAAGGCAATCCGGAACTCATTTCAGAGGAGGAATACCTTTCCTGGGTCAGGAAAAGCCTTCCGGCGGATTTGTTCGAAAGCGTCGAGAAACAGTACGGCAAGTTCCCCGGAAAATATCTGAGCGTCGAGCGTGACGGCAAGCCGTATCTCGTGCTCGGCAAGCTTCAGTTCGGCAACATCGTGCTGATGCCGCAGGGACTGCCTGCCTACGGTGAGGACACCAATAAGCTGATTCACGGCGTGAAACAGGCTCCGCCTCTGAGTTATCTGGCGACTTATCTCTGGCTGCGGCATAAGTTCAATGCGGATGCCCTGATGCACTTCGGTACGCACGGCAGCCTGGAATTCACTCCGTGGAAACAGGTTGCGCTGTCCAGTTACGACTGGCCCGACGTGCTGATCGGAGAGATGCCGCATTATTACTTGTATGTCATCAACAATCCCGGCGAGGCGCTGATCGCCAAACGCCGCAGTTATGCCACGATGGTGAGCCATCTGACCGCTCCTTTCATGAATTCCGGTTCTTACGGCCCGCTCGCCGAGCTGGAAAAGAAAATCGATGAGTATGAAACTGCTGAGTCGGAAATGCTCAGGGAGGAATACCGCAAGTCGATCATTGCCGCTGTGAAGAAAGAGAAGATCGACCAGGATATCAAATTCAGCCCGGAGTTTGCGAAAGGGAAACTGACGGATGAGGATCTGGAGCGTCTGCATGAGCATCTTCATGAGATCGGCGGCGCAAAAGTCAACCGGGGACTTTATGTGATCGGGCGTCCCTACTCGAAAGAACAGGCGGACGAGACCGCTCTCCTGATGTCCGTCGATCATGTCGCGGACCAGCTTTTCAAAGAGGATGTGAAGCGCGGCAGGGTGAAGGAGGAACAGAAAGACAAACAGCTCTTTTATGAAGCCAACTACCTCAAACCTGCAAGGGAAATGATCGAGGAGGCTTTCAGAAATCCTCCGAAGGAAATGGTGAAGAAACCTGAAGCTCCGAAGAAG
>DXVA01000303.1 GCA_019408975.1 Lentisphaeria bacterium
ATTTGACGGCTTTTTACTTTTTTCAGACTCAAAATCTTATTTTTCAGCCGCTTTTTGACCGCATTTTGTTTGACGCTCCGCGATAGGTGAACAAAGTGGCGAAACCGGATGAAAAAACGGGAACAACCGCCGGAGAACGCTGTTCCGCACGGGGCGGGACGGCGGAATTTTATGAACCGCATCGGAAACGATGCAAAAAAGAAAGGATTGTCAGCATGGCTAGACAGTTTGGCATCATTACAACGACAACAGGAATCTCGGGAATCGTGGTGAATTCCTTCTCTCGGAACAAGTCCGCGGAGATTGCCGAGGCACGCAACGAAAAAGGTGAAGTGACGGATCTCAAAGCCTATTCCAAAGGCGAAACAATTTCCGTGACCGGTCTGCTGGATGCCGAGTCCCTCACGATCGAACCGGGTTCCAAGCTCACGCTCGGCGGGAAGGACTACATCATTGAAAGTGTGGATCAGAGCGAGACCAACACCGGTTATGCGGAGGTCACGCTTTCCGCGCGCACCGCGGACAGTGCGCAGATCGAAGCTTATGGAACGGAAGCATAAGTGAACAGGTAAAACGGGAGCGGGGAAGCTGAATATTCCTGCCTGAGCGCTGTGGAAGGTTTCTTTCCCCTCCCGTCTTTCCCGCAAAGGAAACATGCAAAAGAGGAGATCCATTCATGATTACGACGGAACAACTTAAATTCCTTGCCGCATCCGCGGAGTTTCAAAAGCTTCTGGAGGAAGACGAACACATCAGGGAGCTGGAAGCTTCCAAATATAATAGACGGGAAGAGTATCTCAGTCTGGTGGATGTTCTTCTTTTGCCTTCCGGCATCGGGCCCTTGAGAATCAGCCCGGTTACTCCGGCGGTCTGGTCCTACCTCTGGGTGATTGGGAACGGTTATACCGGAGATATCCGGAAAGCGGATGACATCGATACGGATATTTTTCTTTATCTGCTGTCGCACGATCTGCGTGAGCTGTGTTACACGCCGGCGGAACTGACCGGAGCGGCAATCGGATACTGCGGGAAAAACGGCATTGATTACGAGACTGCCGGAAATCGAATTTGCGAAATGATTGCACAGGCGTTCCGCCCTCTGAGAATGCTCCCGGAAACTTCCTCCAACGGGGGCGGAACGAATGTGTTCGATGCCGACTGGCTGACGCGGCTCTGTTCGATCGTCGCGCAGGAAACTCATGAGAAAGCGTCTTCTGTGATGTTTGAAATGAGCCTCTGCGCCTGCTGCTGCTATTTTATTCAGGCGTTGAGGAAAAAGGATACGAAAAATATGATCCGCAAACGGAGCGATGCGGAACTTTGCAGGGAGATTTATGAATACACGATGAGACTGGCGGAGGCATTTCTCCGGCGGAAAGGATATGCCGTCGGGAAATAAAGCCTCCGCAGGAGGAGAATGCCGCTTCCGGCGGTTTTCTCTTCCTCAGCAAAAAAGTCGTGAACCGTCGATTATGGTTTGTTTTGCTGGATTTTCAGAAGTTGCCTGGTATTGAACGCCGTTTCGGAAATGGCTTTGACGAGTTCCGAAAGCCCGAACATGATGAGAGCGTTCAGAAGCGTGGCGAAAATCGCGGGAAGGATCGCCATTCCCGCATACATGTTGTCCTGCCGGATGCCCATCATCACCGCGCCTGCAATGCAGAAGATGGTTCCGGCGAGGCTGAGTCCGCCGAAAACATTGAAA
Organism: Lentisphaeria bacterium; assembly: GCA_019408975.1. GTDB lineage: Bacteria > Verrucomicrobiota > Lentisphaeria > Victivallales > UBA1829 > UBA11452. The sequence goes on from DXVA01000303.1 coordinate 1,706, forward strand.
ATACGGGAGAGAAGCGGCGTTTTGAATACTTCGGCTCCGGCAGCTGCGGCGGATGACGGCGGGGCGGCTGTTTTCTGCGGCGGCTCCTGTGATCGGGCGATTGTGAACTCGTGTTTGCATTTCTGGCATTCGATCTGCTGTCCGAGATACTGGTCCTCGACTTCATAAGTTTGTTTGCAGAACGGACATGTTGTGTGCATGATGCTCTCTCCTTTGTTTGCTGTTTGTAAAATAATATAGGAGAAATATTGGAAAAAGTCAAATCAAAATTGTATGGAAATGAAAAAATCTCTGATGCCGGATTTTATGGTACAGCAGCCGGATGCGGGGAGTTGGGCAGAAGAAGTTTTCCGACCGTGGATTTCAGCATGAATACCCAGCAGTAAAATTCTCTACTCATCTTTCTTTCCCGAAATGGTAATGGAAAGTGGAATGTTTTCATTTACAACGTATTGCGGTTCGTTGATACGTTCTTCGTATTCTTCAATAAGATATGGGATCAATCCTTTGAGTCGAACATGAAACATGACGAAAAACATAGCTAGAGTTAAGAACGCTCCCAATACAGCAAAACATTTATTGGTTCCGGGATATTCTTTTGCAGTGTACATTGCAACGAGAAAGGAAGATGCGAAAGCCAGCACCGCGAGCCATGCCCAGAAATCCGCCCATCGCAGGCGTCTTCTGATTCTTCGTTTCAGCTTGTGAAGTTCCGGTTTTTCATATCCGTCAAACTCAAGGTATTTCTGTGGAATCGGAGGCGGAAAGAAATCCCCCTCATACATGACCATGAGCAGGCCGAATATGATGAATCCGCTTGCCGGAGCAGCGCATAGGAGTACGACAATAACGATAAATTTCCATGGCTGCCTGTGATACCAACGGACTTCCATTGCAGATGCTCCTGTGTGAGTATGGGGCTAAATGTAAATTATTTTCATCAACATATAAAATAAAATAGAAATTGAAAAAATCAAGGAGATTTGATGCTGAAACTCATATTGTAGCTTTTGATTTCTGAAATAATGGAATCATAACGGTATTTCCTGGTTGTAGCGAGCCAGAATTTCATTTGCCTTATTGTGGTTATTCAGCCAGAAGAGAATGGAAAACAGGCAAATAAGAATGCATAGGACACAAATACCTAATACAGACATTATGAAATCTTCAGATTTACCCCAGGGCCATCCCCAAAAATGGTCGTAAGCAACAGATACTACAGGGAGTGCAAGAGCAGAGAGTCCGGTGAAGATTGCAATCTTTCGGAGAATCCACCCCTTGAAGAAATAGCGGTATGCTTTATCCATGTCGGCTTTTTTCTCTGCGTCAGACTGTCTTGCAATTTCTGCGACCATTTCAGGATTGACCTGAAGATGAGGCGATGTTTGCTGTTCAGTAAAGTTTTGCCTGAGAGTATTTTCTGCCGAGATATGAAGATTGATGTCATTCGCATTGACAACAATATGATCCGTATGTGTGATATTTTCGTTTGTAACTTTTAACTCATTCATGAAATACTCCTGTTTTATTCAGAAGTAAAATAGAATGAGAAATTAAAAAATCAAGGAGATTTGATGATGAAAAAATAGCAGTAAATTCTCTACTCATCTTTCTTTCCCGAAATGGTAATGGAAAGTGGAATGTTTTCATTTACAACGTATTGCGGTTCGTTGATACGTTCTTCGTACTCTTCAATGAGGTAAGGAATCAGTCCTTTTGATTGAGCATGAAATACAGCAAAGATGGTAGTCAGCATCCAAAAGCCTCCTAAAGTTATGAATGTTGAATTAAAACTTAACTCAAAGGTATCGAATTGATCGCCGACATATATTGCTGCAAAAAAAGAGGAGCCGAAAGCCAGCACCGCGAGCCATGCCCAGAAATCCGCCCATCGCAGGCGTCTTCTGATTCTTCGTTTCAGCTTGTGAAGTTCCGGTTTTTCATATCCGTCAAACTCAAGGTATTTCTGTGGAATCGGAGGCGGAAAGAAATCCCCCTCATACATGACCATGAGCAGGCCGAATATGATGAATCCGCTTGCCGGAGCAGCGCATAGGAGTACGACAATAACGATAAATTTCCATGGCTGCCTGTGATACCAACGGACTTCCATTGCAGATGCTCCTGTGTAGTAACGGTTGATTTGAAGATTGCAGATTAATATAGTTCTTAATTGCGGCAACTTCAATCAAAAAAGTAAAGAAACTGAAAATATTGATCGAAAATATGTAATAGTTTGGAAAATAAAAGTATCGAAAGGAATTAAAAATGGCAAAAATAGATTTGGAATCTCTTGTTACCCGGTATCGCAAGGCATTGGAGGGGGTTGCTGATGTTACCGGAAAAGTGGGAAGCAGAATTTCCGGCATAACACAAACTCTCGGAAAGAGTATAAAAAATTTTCTGCCGAAGGGGATGAATGCCGTGTCCGGCATGGCGCAGAAGGTCGGAGGCGGTATAAAAGGCATAGCTGGAAAGGTGAAAGGGGGATTTGGAAAACTTCCGAATTATGCAAAAGGTGCCGGAGTCGGCGTCTTGATGGAATATGGTGCGGAGGGGGCTAAGAAGGCGGCAAATGCCTTTGCAGAGAGACGTAATAAGCCTCTGCAGGATAAATCAGACAGTCTGGCGGAGAACGTGCGCACTTCGGAAGCGATGTATGAAGCGAACGAAAAGAGGCGCAAGTCTGAAAGCGACCTGTTGAATCAGCTCCAGGCTCTGTCATCCGAGGAGATGCTTTCCATCAGTCAGAAATCGGAAGCCGCAAAGCTCATTGAGGAGCTTGGAGAATCCTATTCGGACCTTGGAATCAGCATTGATGAAACGACCGGCAAGATAACAGGTCTTGATGAAGCAATGCTGAAAGTCGGCAAGAAACAGCACAAGGATGAGGTGGGGGATCTGGAACGGCAGTTGAAAGATATGCGTGCCCAGTATGATTCCTATAACGAGATCATCAATGCTGACGGTTTCTGGAACAATGTCTTTTCAGGCGGAAAGTCCAGTGACGCCGCGATGAAAGCTGCACAGGATCAGGCTGCTCTGACCGAAAAAATGATGGCGGTCCAGAAGAAACTGCATGCGTTGAAAAAGAAAGACCCTGAAAAAGAGTTTGCCGCGAAAAAACAGGAAGCTGAAAAAAAGCAGTTCAACGCCAGATATTATGATCGGGAGCATGGCGTATTCAAGGCGATTGCCAGAGCGGAACAATCCGATTTGTATTCCGATGAACAGATCAGCGCCATGAAGAAAAATGCCGCCGCTTATATTTCAAAGAAGAATGCGGGAGACCCTGCTTCCGAAGCCGCCTATCGAGATTTGGATAGCGCCATGAAAGATCAGGGGCTTGGCGCCATGGCTCGAACCGGAACAGGAGACAAGCAGTTTGCAGCGAGTGCGGATCAGGTTTCCAAACGGGAGGCAAAGTCGGAGGAGAAAGCGAATGCGTTTCTGAAGAATGAAGAATTCAACAACAAGTATCAGGAGCTGATCAATCAGGGTTTGACCGATGAAGCGGAGCGTCTGAAGTTCATCAATGAACTGGAACAAAAGGGAATCAGGCTCAAGAAAGAAAAAGTTGATGCGATTCTTGCCGAACGGAAAAATCTTCAGAAAGCAAAGGAGGCGGAGGAAGAAAAGAAAAAGGCTGAAGAAGGGCGGAAAAATTTCAATGAACATATCAAAGGCAAGGCTGAAAAGCTGAAAGACAC
>DXVA01000304.1 GCA_019408975.1 Lentisphaeria bacterium
GTTGTTTTTCCCGACGGAAAGGATTACGGATTCCGTTTCCGTTGTTTTTACGGAACAGCCGGGAATCCGTATTCTGTGCCGGGCTTCCGGCGTTCCTGCGGACGAATCCAATATCTGCTGGAAAGCCGCTGAACTCTACCTGAAAGCCGCAGGGATCGAAGCGGGAATGGAGATTACCGTTGACAAACGGATTCCCGTGGCGGCGGGGATGGGCGGCGGCAGTTCCGATGCGGCGGCAGTCCTGCTGCTGTTGCAGAAAAAGTTTGGCGCTCTGGATAGTAACGCGGTTTACCGGATTGCCGGGAAAATCGGCGCCGACGTTCCGTTTTTCCTGAATCCGGTTCCGTCTGTCGGACGCGGCGTCGGGGAGCTTCTGGAAGAGGCGACGGATATTCCGCGTACTTTGCCGCTCCTGATCGTTGCGCCGGAATTTCCGGTGAGTGCTCCGTGGAGCTACCGTCATCTGGATCATTCCGCCGCTGCAAAGGATATGCGTTCTTTGGAATCGCTTCTGGATGCGCTGCGCAAAGAGGATTTTCTGCGTGCGGCGTCTTTTCTGCGGAATGATCTGGAATATGCCGTCATGGAGAAATTTCCGCTGCTGGGACTCCTGAAGCGGGAACTTGCCTCCGGCGGAAGCCGGGTCATGGTAAGCGGAAGCGGTCCCACGCTGTTTGTTTTTTATGAGAGCTTCGAGGCGCGGGAACGTGTCTGGGAGCAGGTGAATGCAAGAATCGGAAACTATGCAGTAAAACTGTTGAAAGCATAACAAAAGGATCAGTAAAATGAGTGAAAGCGCTCCCCAAGTCGTGATCGAGACAACTCTCGGTTCCATTACCCTTGAACTGTTTGCCAAAGATACACCGCTCACGGTAGAAAATTTCCTTTCCTACGTGAAGTCAGGTCATTATGTCAACACGATTTTTCACAGAGTCATTCCCGGATTCATGATTCAGGGCGGCGGACTGACTGCTGACATGAACCAGAAACCGACGCAGGCTCCGATTAAGAATGAAGCGGCGAACGGCGGTTCCAACAAACGCGGCACCATTGCCATGGCGCGTACCGGTGTGATTGACAGCGCCACCTGTCAGTTCTTCATCAATACGGTTGACAATGATTTTCTTGATCATCAGGACAACTCGCCGCGCGGTTTCGGCTACTGTGTTTTCGGTCATGTCGTGGAAGGTATGGACGTAGTCGATAAAATTGAAAAAGTTGCGACCGGTTCCAAAGCCGGGCATGATGATGTCCCTGTCGAAACGGTGACAATCATTCGCGCCGCACAAGTTTGATTGCGAGATTGCGAAGTTGCGAAGTTGCGAGATTGCGAGATTGCGAGATTGCGAAGTTGCGGGGAAGATTCTGTTTAGGTATGGTTGTATCTTCCTTATAATTTGCAACTTGCAAGTATCTTTCATGTTATCGTTGTAAGATGTCATGTAATCCGCGATGAATGAGGACGATCTTCATTCATCGCCTTTTTGCATTATTCCAAAGTTACTTTGAATTCTACGCCAGAATTAACTTCTTTATTAAAAAAATAGTGCGATGCTTTGCATCGCAAAAACAGCTGCGTAAGCTGGTCGCCGCAGGCGAAATCCCCGATAGAGCGTATGCTTACATCGCGGTAGTTCATTCCAGATAAAATCCATCTTGATTACTCAAATACATATTTTTGTGTCGGCATTTCTTTTTTGATTTCACTTTTCTCTTGATCTCTTTTCGCAACTTCGCAACTTCACAACTTCACAACTTTGCAACTTCACAACTTCGCAATCTCGCAATCTCGCAATCTCGCAATCTCGCAATCTTTTCCACATCTCTCTGCAATTTTTCCGTTTTCCCTCTTGACAATGTTCCTGAATGGATTATAATAATAGGTGTCACGTGTTACTAAGCGTTCATTGCCGATGTGCAAAACAATAACAAAAAACGGAGAAACGAAATGTTGAAGTTCGGAATCATCGGAGCCGGCCGCCTTGGAAATGTCCATGCCGGCAACATCGCCCAGTTGAAGAACCTGGCAGGGATTGACGCCCAGGTCGCAGCAGTTTATGATCCGAAGGAATCCGCCGCAAAGGACATGCACGAAAAATACGGAGCGGCCATCTGCTCCGGACCGGAAGAACTTGCCGGTATTCCGGATCTGGATGCGGTCGTCATAGCGTCGCCCACTTACTGTCATCAGGAGGGAATCCGTGCCGCAGTCGCCGCAGATAAGCATATCTTCTGTGAGAAGCCGCTCTGCCGCGATCTGAAGAATTCACTTGAAATGCTTGAACTCGTCAAAAAGTCCAAAAAGTTTTTTGCGATCGGTTTTGTCCGCCGCGCCATGGCGAAGACCAAAAAATGCAAGGAACTGCTTGATTCGGGGCTGATCGGCAGAATCCGTTTCTGCAATGTGGATCTTCCTCTTGGGATGTACCGTCGGGAATATGGCGACTGGTTTACGGATTTCGATAAGTGCGGCGGTGTCATCGTGGATATGCTTGCGCATCATGTCGACCTTGCCAACTGGTTTTTCGGGAAACCGGAGCGAGTCTATGCAGACGGTATGCTTCTGGACCCGGCTCAGAAAGAACCCTCCGACATGGTGGACGGCATCATTACCTACAAAAACGGCGTGATCTGCAATATGTTCTGCACTTGGCAGAGATTCGGGCGTTCCAATGAGCTGATGGAAATCTACGGTGAGAAAGGTTCTCTGAGCCTGAGCGGTGCCGAGACGATCGCCTACTGCCCGCTTGGCGGGGAAAAACAGGAGATCGCAGTTGATGCTGCGGCGGATGCGGGAATCGGCGTGGAGGAGGTTAAAGTCGCTTCCGGATACACGCAGGAGATCATTGATTTCGCCCATAATATCCTCGGCAGGAAAGTCGAACTGCCGGGTGTTCAGGATGGATTCAATTCCATTGAAATTGCCCTCGGCATGATCGAATCCGTCAGGACCAGGCAGGTTTATAAGTTCTGATTCATTTCCTGCCTGATTGAAAAAAGCCGGGTTTCCGAAAGGAGCCCGGCTTTTTCAGTTTCGCAACTGAGGAGCGCATTGCTGAATCATTTGCCCTGAAACAAATTCCCCCCTCCCGCATTGCCGCTGCGGAAGGGGGGAATCTGTATATTGAGACGGGTCACTGCTGCGGGGCAGGCGTTTCTTTCCGGTTGCTGTCCTCCTGAATCTTGCCGAGGTAGCCGGGCAGATCAATTCCAGCCATTCCGGCGACGTCATGAAGCGGAGGAATACTCTGCATCATGCCGCTGAGGAAGTTGGCAGTGGAGCTCTTGCCGTTGACCTGCTGTCCGCCGTCCCAGACTGTGACTTTGTCGATCTTGATGTTCTTGATCGCCTCGGTCTGGAGCTTGACAAGTTCTTCCAGTTTTTCGATGAGGAGCATTTTTCCTGCGGCGTCCGCATTGCCGTTGCAGGAGGCGATGATCTGGTTGTAACCATCGCCTTTGGCTTTGAGGATTTCATAGTTGCCTCGTGCTTCCGCCTCCAGTTTTGCATAAATGGCATCGGCTTCGCCTTTGGCTTCGCGCCTGCGTTTTTCAGCTTCCGCCTCGGCCTGAATCACGATCTGTTCCTTTTCTATTTCCGCGTGGACAAGCGTTTCAGCCTTCTGTTTTTCGGTTTCCATCTTGGCGCGTGCGATCTGGGCGAGCATTTCGGCTTCGTAATCCGCCTGTTTGATTTTGGCTTCCGCGATGCGCTTTGCGGCTTCCGCCTGACGGTATGCATCGGCTTCGTTTTCCACCCTTGTCGCATTGGACTTCGCAATCTCGATGGCGGAGACGTTTTCTCCTTCGATTGCAAGGGCTTCCGCCTGTTTGATGGAAATACGGCGTTCTTTGTCGGCGTTTGCTTCACCGATCTGCGCCTGCGCTTCGGCTTCCTTGATGGCGATGCGGCGCTGTTTGTCTGCGTCGGCTTCTCCGGACTGTGCCTGCGCTTCTGCCTGAGTTACGGCGATACGGCGCTCCCTGTCCGCATTGGCTTCTCCCGCCTGTGCTTCGGCTTCCGCCTGCGATACCGCGATACGCTGTGCCTTGCGCGCTTCGGCTTCACCGATTCCGCCCTTGCGTTCTTCTTCCGCGACTTCGATACGCGCTTTGTTGATGGCTTCCGACGCCGCGCGCTTTCCGATTGCGTCGATGTACCCGCTTTCGTCCGTGATGTCGGTAATGTTGACGTTCAGGAGCAGGAGCCCGATCTTGTTGAGTTCCTCGGCGACGTTCTGTTCGATGCTGCGCAGGAACGTCTCGCGGTCGGAGTTGATCTGCTCGATCGTCATGGAGGCGATCACCAGACGCAGCTGACCGAAGATAATGTCCTTGGCAAGTTCCCCGATGGCGTCCGGCTGGAGCCCCAGCAGACGGTTTGCCGCGTTGCCCATGAGCATTTCATCCGTGCTGACGCCGACCGTAAAGACCGACGGCACATTGATGCGGATGTTCTGTTTGCAGAGCGCGTTGCGCAGGTTTACCTCAAGCTGGATCGGGCGCAGGGAGAGAAAGCCGTAGTCCTGGACGACCGGCCAGATGAAAGCGGTGCCGCCGTGAATACAGCGTGCCGCATGTTTCGTTGTTTTGTCCTTGTGGAAAATCTGTGAACCGTAAATGACCATGATCCGGTCGGACGGGCATTTTTTGATTCGTGCAAGGACTCCGATGAAAACGGCGAACGCCACGAATGCGATGATGACGATGAGCAGAACCGCTCCGCCTCCGATCTGTTGAGCTGCGAGTAATGGAATCAATTCCATATACGACTCCTTATTTTATGTTATTTGTTGGGACTGCTGTTATTTTGCTTTTCCACGAGAAAGCGTCTGCCGTCGAGAGACTTGACCACAACGATCGGCGTTCCTGTCGGAAGCGGTTCCTCCGCAACCGCCTGAAGCTCATGTGTCGCTCCCCCGACGGAGACGACGATTTTTCCCGCTTCCACACTGCCGCCGGGAATGCTGAGATAAACGGTTCCGGTTTTTCCTGTGAAATCCGAGGCTGCGACATTGCCGCTGTACTGCAGGCGCATCGTGAAATAGAGAATGGAGGCGGTGATCAGCATGGTGATGAAGCCGCAGAACAGAGCGAGGAAAAATCCTGCGATTCCTTTGCTTCCCCAGATAACGCCGCCCCAGCCGAACACAGTCAGGAAAGCAAGCACGGAACGCAGCGAAAAAAGCTTGAAGTCGAGATAACCCGTATCCGCATGGTCCAGGACGGAACCGTCCGCGTCGAAATCGGGATTGTCGATGCCCCCGAGCCCGAACAGGCTTAACAGGCATGTGATTCCGAAGAAAATCGTTCCGAGAATGGCGAGTCCCCAGTACATCATCATCGCCTGGGCGCCCGCGAGAAAATTGCCGACATTGCTCAGAATGGTGTCAATCATTCTACTC
>DXVA01000305.1 GCA_019408975.1 Lentisphaeria bacterium
TTCCATGATTTGCTCTTTGATTTTCAATGCCCGCTTCCGATAAGAATTCAAACTGTCCCCGGAGCCGAACATCCCGATCGCTTTCTTCAATGAACACCCCCGGTGCAGAGCACGCGGGGTATCGGGGATTTCGCCTCCGGCGACCAGCTTATTCCGCTGGACCGAAGCAGGACTGAAAGTCCTGCACGAAGCATTTTTGCGATGCGGAGCATCGCACTATGAAACCAATTCCTCACTGACGCAATACTGCAAACAAAATTTTTTCAGATTTTTTTCTTTCAGGCTATTGTTTTTTTCAGCTTCTTAATTATAATATATAGTATGGATGTCGGTTTTATATAGTTTCCGTATGACGCATAATAATCACTATGTTATGCGGTTTTTCATGTAAATATGCTGTATCATCGAACTCATTTCATTGTCTTTTCTTACTATTTTCTCTCTTCTGCCGAGCTTTCTTTTCTGATCCTTATTTCATGTTTTTAAGTTCAGCCGCATAACATAGTGATTATTATGCGACATGGCTTTTTCCGCCATGACCATCATGGTTCATATCTGTGCTTCAGCCGTAAACACAGAAAAATAGTAAACAAGATAAAGGAGGTTCCATTTACAGGAGACAGCAAAACAGACAGAAAATTCCAGAAATAAATCCGGAGTATTTCCGGAAGCAAAGCAACAAAAAAATGATGGAGAAAAAAATGAAATTCAAGAAAGAACGCGATTTCACCCTTATCGAGCTCCTCGTAGTAATTGCAATTATTGCAATTCTGGCAGGTATGCTTCTCCCAGCTCTGAACTCGGCGCGTGAGAAAGCACGCCGTATTGCATGCACCAGTAATCTGAAGCAGATCGGTCTCGCCGCTAAAATGTATTCCGGTGATTACAGCGAACAATTTCCAACATACAAGAAAAGCACCGGTACTACTTATTGTCATAATGGCCCTTCTCTGTCCGCACTGGTCAATACAAACTATTTGACAGACTTCAAAGTCTATGTTTGCACATCCTCCACCACAGAAACTGCCTCATTGAATAGCAATGCGACATTGGAAACCTGGGGTGCCAATGGAAATGGTGGAGCAACGGCTGTTGGTAAAGGGCCTGTAAATGGCAGCGGAGGCGCTATCCGCTTTGAAGCAACAACAAAATATTCCAACTTCTCTTACGGTTATATCGGCAAAATGACCGAAAATGAAAATCCGGACAGCGGACTTGCATTTGACACAGGACGTGATCCTAAATCGGGAAAAACGAACCATGAAAAGTATGGAAACATACTCTTCGTCGATGGTTCTGTCAGAGCTTCGGTAGGAGCGAACTGGCCGACAACAATAGCTTATTACGGCAGTCCTGCCGATGGTGATATCTCTATGAGTGTAGGCGGGACATACAATGGAACGACTGTCATCCCAACACAGACTGACGGGCTGGTAATGTGCAATGACACAGGCGGAGCCGCATCAGGAGATACAGATGCAGGCGATGGCGGAGACTGACAAACTGTAAATCCACAGCAAGTTTCAGCATTGCTTCACACCGTTCCCCGAATAACGGACAGGGTCAATTTGGCTGCGAACTATATTTCCTCCAAATTTGCGTCCTTGCTCTGATTCTGTCCGTTATTCGGGGAACGGTGTTTTCTTGAAGCTGCAAAATTTCAGCTGCAAGCGGAAAACTGAAAAAATACGAACCTTATGACCTGGCTTTATTTCACGCAATGAACCCAGCCAAGATGAATCGCTGCACCCCAGAGAGTCGCAAGGACAATCCAGAGAACCACACCGTGCACCACCGGCTTGAAACCGAGTTCCTTCAGCTTTCCGCGACTCAGGTTTGCACCGATCAGGAACAGCGTGACAATCATCATATATTTCGAGACCTCTTTCAGAAAACCGCCCGCAGGAGCCGTGGCGGGAATCCATGTCACAAGAGCCGCCGCCGCAATGAAACCGGGAATGAACCACGGGATTTTCAGTTTGATTTTCCGTTTTTCCCCTTCCGCCGCACTTGCGACAAAGCAGGACAGAAAAAGCGTTACGGGAACAATCCAGAGCGCGCGGGCGAGTTTCACTGTGGTTCCGACTTCAAGCGCCGTCGGTCCATACTGCATCGAAGCGCCGACAACCGAGCTGGTGTCATGGATGCCGAGGGCGGACCAGAAGCCGAACTGAACTTCACTCATGCCGAGCGCATGTCCGATCGGCGGAAAAATCAGGAGCGCAATCGCATTCAGGGTAAAGACCGTCGCCGAAGCAATCGCGACATCATGCGCCCTGGCTTTCAGAACCGGAGCCGCCGCCGCAATCGCACTGCCTCCGCAGATCGAAGTTCCGACACTCACCAGATACATCGTATCGCGGGCGAGCCCGAGACGTTTTCCGAGCCAGACTCCCAGCGCAATTCCAAGCGTAATGCCGATCGCCGTATAAATCATTCCGTTAGCCCCCGCGCGGAGAACATCCACAAGGTTCATTCCGAATCCCATGCCGACAATCGAAGCGCCGAGCAGAGTGGAGGTCAGTTTACCGGTTGCGGAAGCAAAAGGATTGCCGTAAGTCACGGCAAAAATCACGCCGATGATTACGGCAACTCCCGGCGCATAATTCCGCAGAGCCGGACACGCCCACGGAACCACGAAAAAGGCCGCCGCAACCGCCAGAAAAACAATACGCCGCGTCCACTCTTTTGCATCGGCACCCGTTCCGGCGGACAGATTCCCGGGTTCCTCTCTGACTGCTCTCTCGTTCATTCTCCAAGTTCCTTTCCTGTTGTTCTGATGTTTTTCACTAGAGAATGGGAGATAATATACTCCCGAACATCAAAAATAAAAATTATTATATATTATGATTTGATAATTAAAAATTATCGTTTACATTATCTCTCCATCAAAAAAACTTTATATTGAAAGGAACAGGCAACACGGGAAAAAGCGCAAAACGGAGCCTGCGTCTCCCAGTCTGCCTTCCCGATTTCCATATCATGATAGACCGCAAACTCAATATCTTCCGCATGGCGGCGGTTCTGAACAATTTCACGGAAGCTGCGGCGGCGCTCGGAATGACCCAGCCGAATGTGACACAGCAGATCGCACAGCTGGAACGTGAACTGGGGCATACTCTTTTTGAACGTGACGGACGGCAGGTTCACCTGACTCCCGCAGGGCGCACGCTGCTGCTGGAAAGCGAAAAACTCCTGAACGAGGCGGAACAGCTGATGCGCAGGCTTCACAATGCAGCCTCGGAAATCCGTCAGTACCGGCTCGGCGCCACCATGACGGCGGGCGGCTACGTTCTGCCTAAACTGCTTGCGCAGTATATGCGGAAACATCCGGAAGTGAATCTTGACCTCCACATCGCAAACACCAATGAAATTGCCGACATGCTGAAAAAACACCGGCTGGACATGGCGCTGGTGGAGGGGCCGTTCGATAAGAAATGTTTCTTCTATGAACCGCTTCTGGAAGATGAGCTTGTCGCGGTCGGCGCTCCCGGATTCGCGGGAAAGGAGTTGAGCCTTGCGGATTATCTTGAAAAAGGAAAACGCCTGATTCTGCGTGAAACGGGCTCGGGGACACGGTGGCATTTCGACTGTTTCCGCCAGGAACATAATCTGCCGCCGCCAAAACGCCGCTGTATTCTGGAGATATCGGGTTTTGACGCGATCAAGCAGCTTGTCAGAAGCGGATTCGGAATCAGCGTCATGTCGGAGCTGGCGATCCGGGACGAACTGGCGGCAGGAACGCTGTCAGAAGCCCGTTTCACGGAAGGTCCCATCCGCCGCACCATCAATTTCATTTACATGCCGAACGAGAACCTGAAATTTGCAGAAGATTTCATCTCCTTCTGCCGGAGAACAACCAGAAAGAGCATGGAAAAACGGCAGAAATAAGAGTTTCCAAAGTCAGACACAAAGATTCGCCATTCCTTTTTGTCTTTCCGTTCCTTTTCGTCTTTTCTGCCGACAGTCATTTGACAAAAGAGTTCTTTTATGATAAGTTTCAGAAAAAACAGATAAAGGAAATCGGAAAACTATGAAGAAAATACTCGTTTCCGGACTCAATCCGGCATGGCAGAAAACATTGATTTTCCCGACCCTGCAATGGGGGGAAGTCAACCGGGCGGCAAAAGCGGAATGCACCGCTTCGGGCAAGGGAATCAATTTTGCCAGAGCGGCTAAAAACTGGGGAAAAGCCGATGCATTCGTCCTGCAGTTCGCGGGCGGCATCACCGGCGGACTCCTGACCGATGTGCTGGATCAGGAGCAAATCCGCCATTTCACTGCGGTATCCGAGGCAAAAACACGGGTCTGCACCACGGTGATCAGCCAGAATCCGCATTCCGTTACGGAACTTATCGAGCCGTCCGAAACAATTCCGGAGGAGACGGTCCGCCGGCTTTTCCAGATGGCGGTAAAGGCGCTCCCGGAAGCCGACGCCCTCGCGGTCTGCGGGACTTACCCGCCGGGAGTTTCGCAGGATTTCTATGCGTCCCTGATCCGCGAAGCCTCCGGTGCGGGGAAATTCGTCCTGCTGGATTCTTTCATGAACGTCGAACAATCTCTGCAGGCGGGCGTATCTCTGTTGAAAGTCAATCTTGAGGAAATCTTCAAACTCTCCGGCAAAACGGACATCTTTTCCGCCATCGGCTGCTGCGGGGAACGCTATCCGGTGAAGATGATCGCCGTCACGGCAGGCCCGGACAACGGCTATTTCTTCAACGGCAGGGAGTTGTATCAGCTTGCCCCGCCGAAAATCGACAAAGTGGAAAATACGATCGGCGCAGGCGACACCTGTTCCTCGATCATGCTCTCCGAAATCGTGAACGGCGCCGACCCGATGGAGGCATTCCTGCTCGGGCTTTCCGCCGCTTCGGCAAGCTGCATGACGCAGGTCTGCGCATATTACGACAGGGACACGGCGCTAGCGCTCCGTAAAACGGTCCGTTCCCCCGAACTCATAAAAACCTATTGAAAGGATTTTCAGAACCATGAATGATGAACAAATCCCCCGGCCCCCCGTGGAAAAACAGTCAGGCTGTGCAAACAAAGGCTGCCTGATCGGTTCGCTGGCTGCGCTGGCAGTTCTTGCCGCAGGCGGTTTCATGCTGCTCCTGCTGATCGGGCTTCTCGTAATCGGGGCAAACAAATTAAGTGAATTCGATACCGGAGACTCTCCGGCGACCTTCCGTTACGCCAGCGGCAGAAACTTCAAGGAGATTTACGTGGAAGGCTCCAACAGCGTCAGCTGTCCCAGCAAGATCGTCGTGATCAATGTGAACGGGGTCATTGTTTCGGACGAGGGCAGTTCCTATTATGACAGCGCCGTTTCCGGGTATATCCGCGCCCAGCTCCGCAAGGCGGCAAATGACTTCAGCGTGAA
>DXVA01000306.1 GCA_019408975.1 Lentisphaeria bacterium
TTGAACTTCTTGCCGCCGGGGATTCCGCCGCCGATCTCGTCCACAACCGTGCGCAGGGTCGTTCCCATGGGAACCTCCACCAGGCCGGTGTTGTTGATCTTGCCGCCCAGAGCGAACACCTTGGTGCCCTTGGACTTCTCGGTACCCATGGAGGCGAACCACTCGGGGCCGTTCAAGATGATCTGCGGGATGTTGGCGTAGGTCTCAACGTTGTTTAAGATACTGGGCTTTCCGAACAGGCCCTTCTGAGCCGGGAACGGAGGTCTGGGTCTGGGCTCGCCGCGCTTGCCCTCGATGGAGGTCATGAGAGCGGTCTCCTCGCCGCAGACGAATGCGCCTGCGCCCTGTTTGACGATGATTTTGAGATCGAAACCGCTGTCGAGGATGTTTTCTCCGAGCAGTCCGTATGCCGACGCCTGTTCGACGGCTCTTTTCAAGCGTTCGATTGCGAGCGGATATTCGGCGCGGATGTAGATGTATGCCTTGCTTGCGCCGATTGCATAGGAGGCGATGGCGAGCCCCTCCAGCAGACGGTGCGGATCGCCTTCGATCATCGCGCGCGCCATGAATGCGCCGGGGTCGCCCTCGTCCGCGTTGCAGATCATGTACTTCTGATTGCTGAGCGTGTTCAGGGCGGCGGTCCACTTGCGCCCCGTGGAGAAACCGGCTCCGCCGCGCCCGCGCAACCCGCTGTCACGCACCTCCTCGCAGACCTCCGACGGGATCATCGTGTGGAGCGTTTTTGCGAACGCCTTGTAGCCGCCGCGTGCAAGATATTCGTCGATGCTGGACGGGTCGATGATGCCGCAGTTCTGCAGGACGCGACGCGTCTGGATGCGGAAAAAGGGATGCTCATCCAGATACGGAACGTTGTCCCAGGGGAGCGCCGATGCTTCGCGGGACTGCCCCAGCACCGGATAGTGCGCCGGATCGGGAGTTCCGCTGAACAGATTTGACAAGAGTTCCGGGACAAGCCGGGCGGAGACTTTGGAAAAGGTGAGTTTCTGCCTGCCGGGAAGTCTGACGTCGAGAATCGGTTCTTCGGAACAGAGCCCGATGCAGCCGACTTCCACGAGTTCGGCGGAAGGCTGGTTGCTGCGGAGCCATTCCCGGACCGCGTCGCGTGTCTCCTCCGCGCCGGCGCTGATGGAACAGCTTGCCATGCCCAGATACAGGACGGGTGCCTGCGGATTGTCGCGGCGCAGTCCGGCGGTGAGTGCCTCGTATTCCGGAGGCATGGCTGTCTGCTTGACTCCGTTGTGAGTCAGCGGCGCCAGCAGCAGCGAAGTGAAAATTTTCCGGTCGTGGCTCATTCAAGGACTCCGTCTTCTATGGTTTTGAGATTTCTGTATTCGTCGAGAACGGCATCCAGTTTTTCATCCGAGTCAATGCCCGCATAAAGTTTGCCGTTGACGCTCATGACGGGTGCGAGCCCGCACGCCCCGATGCAGGGAGCCGCTTCAAGGCTGAACATGCCGTCCGCCGTGGGGATGCCGTCCGCTCTGATGCCTAGTTTTTCCTCAAGCCTCATCACGAGATGCGATGCTCCTTTGACATGGCATGTGGTGCCGCGGCAGACCAGAATATGATATTTCCCCGTCGGGCGGAACCGGAACTGATTGTAAAAGGTGGCGACTCCGTAAATGCTGCTTGCCGGAAGTTTGAGATAAGCTCCGATCCGTATGACCGCATCACGCGAGAGGCACCCGTATTCTTTCTGTACCTCCTGCAGAATCGGAACGAGCGTATCGCGTGTGGCATTCGGATATCTTTTCAGGATTTCTTCGATTTTGCTTTCTGTCTGCATGGCTCATTTTTCCGGTGTTGAAACAGTCAGGCAAGGTCTGCGAAGTAGGCAAGTTTTTCCAGCGAGCTTGCAATATCGATCCGGTCCACGAAAACTCCCTCCGGCACCTTGAGCGGGACAGGGGCGAAATTCAGGATGCCCTTGATATTCGCGGCGATCATGCGGTCCGCGACGAACTGCGCCTGCGCCGCGGGAACGGTGATGATTCCGAGATTGATGTTCATTTCCGCGATTTTCGATTCAAACTGCGACATATGGAAACAGCGGCAGCCGGAAATCACGCGGTCCACCTTGTTTTCATCCGTGTCGAACGCCGCCGCGATGGTGAGTCCGGGGTGGCTGTAAGTGAAATAGGAAAGAATGGCGCGCCCGAGGTTGCCGACTCCGACCAGTGCGATGATGCGTTCTTTCGAGCCGTCCAGAATGCTGGAGATGTTGCTGATGAGCTCGGTGATGTCATATCCTTTGCGCGGGCTTCCGCTGTGCCCGATTTCCATGAGGTCGCGCCGGACCTGCGTCGATGTATTGTGCGCAAGCGCCGCGAGCTGGTGCGAAAAGAGGGTGTGAATTCCCTTGGATTTCAGGTCGATGAGAAGCCGTTTGTAAAGCACCATGCGTTCAATGGTTCTTGCCGGAATCGGAGTTATTTTTTTCATTTTATTCATAGCCTCATTCAATAGTGAAAATATAGTATTGTTGCCATTGATTAAATGTGATATCTTTCACAGCCGAAATCAGGAACTTTTTTCACCGGATGTTGCTGGAAAATAAAAAAAGGACAGTATTTCTTTGCTGTTGAACTCAAATATAACAGTTTTTATTGCTTTGTCAAGTGATTTTCACAGATGAACAGCAAGAAAAACGAGAACTTTTCGCCATGCCGGCGGTGAACAGCCGGATGCTTCGTCCGAAAGTCTGCACATTCAATGACTTCGGATTTGATCTTGGACGCGACGGACGCCCTGGGGAGAGCCGTGCTTTTTTGGAAAATTTTTCAGGAAAAAGGGATTTCCATGCGTGCCGCGGGCTCTGAAGGGCTGGCGGAGATTATCGCGCCGTATTACAATCGCCAATTTGACGGCAAGCATTATTATTCCTATCTGCCGCCGGATCGGAAGGACGGATGCGCCGCATTGACCGTTGCAGGGCAGGTTGCCCACTTCAGTCATCCGGTCGGATTCGGTTACTGCAAACACGCGCAGATGCCTGTAAGG
The DNA here is from genome assembly GCA_019408975.1 of Lentisphaeria bacterium. Lineage (GTDB taxonomy): Bacteria > Verrucomicrobiota > Lentisphaeria > Victivallales > UBA1829 > UBA11452. Next base: position 3,022 of record DXVA01000306.1, read on the forward strand.
GAGCTGGTCGGGAATGTCCTGAAACGCTTTCTGCCGAAACCGCTTCCTGAAGTCAGGGGGCTGCCATCCTTCGGGTGTGCTGCCGTGACCCCCCAGGGCATCCGGCATATGGTCTGGCTGACGGCGTTTGTTCCGGAACGCCGCAGGGAAAAGATCGATATGATCGAGGAAGGGTGCGAGGTGTCCAATCTTGAAATAACTCTGCGCCTGAACGGGAAGAAGGCAAACAGAGTTTATACTGCCCCCAACTGCACGGAGCTTTCTTTTACGGAAGAGGACGGCGGATGCAAACTGCCGTATTCCTTAACTCTTTGCAAGTTCCTCCGCATAATAGGAACTGCGGACAAGAGGACCGGAATTGACGTGTTCAAAACCGATTTCTTTCGCGTAGGCGCCCCAGGAGTCGAAAACTGCCGGTTCCACATAACGTTCCAGCTTCCAGTGTTCCTTCGAGGGCGGCAGATACTGCCCGATCGTCAGAAACGTGGCGCCGGTTTCACGGATGTCGCGGATCGTCTGGAGCACCTCGTCATCCGTTTCCCCCATGCCGACCATGATGCCGGATTTGACGGGGATGCGCCCGCCGGTGATGGCGTATGCCTTTTTCAAGACCGCCAGAGAACGGCGGTATTGGGCTTTGGAACGGATCAGGGGTGTCAGGCGTTCGACGGTTTCCACATTGTGGTTATAGACGTCCGGTCCGGCGTCAAGGACGGTGCGCATGTCTTTCTCCACAAAATTGAAATCTGGAACCAGAACCTCAACCTTCACGCCCGGAATCCTGTTTTTCAGCGCCAGAATCGTCTTTGCGAAGTGTCCGGCTCCGCCGTCCGGCAGGTCGTCGCGCGTTACGCTGGTTACGACGACGAACGCGAGCTTCATTTTTGACGCGGCTTCGGCAAGATGCTCCGGTTCCATCGGGTCCGGGGGGAGAGGCTGTTCGACGTGCCCGACTGCGCAGAATTTGCAGTTGCGCGTACAGCGTTCCCCGAGAATCATGAATGCGGCGGTTCCGCGATGCCAGCATTCGCAGAGATTCGGGCACTGTGCGCCGCGGCAGACCGTATTCAGGCTGTTTGTTTTCAGGAGCGCATCCACATGATCGCGCTGTTCGCCGCAGAGGACCTTGACCCGTATCCACGGCGGCAGTTTCGGGCGGAAATCAACTTTATCGGAGCTCATATCGCACTCAGCATTTCGAGATCACAAGGCTTGCGTTGGAACCGCCGAACCCGAAACTGTTGCTCAGTGCATGTTTGATTTCGACATTCTTCCTGGTTTCGCGAACCAGATCCGCCCACGCAAAAGAATCATCCGGGTCGTCCAGATTCGCGGACTTGCTGATGAAAGAGTGTTCCAGCATCAGGGTCGTGAAGATCGCTTCGACCGCGCCCGCCGCGCCGATCATATGCCCGGTCATCGACTTCGTGCTGTTGATTGCGACTTCATGATCGCTGCCGAAAACTTTCTTGATGCCTTCGAGCTCGATGGGATCTCCGACCGGTGTGGATGTGCCGTGCGTATTGACATAAGTGACGTCGGAGCTCTTTAGCCCGGCGGATTCCAGGGCGCGGGACATGACTTCCGCCGTCGATTCCGCATTCGGGACGACCATATCGACCGCGTTGCTGTTGGAATAATAGCCGGAGATGACCGCTTTCGGCGCCGCTCCGCGTTTCACCGCGTGTTCTTCGCTTTCTAGGACGAGCATACCCGCGCCTTCGGCAAGCACGAACCCGTCACGCGTTTTGTCGAACGGACGGCTTGCCTTTTCCGGCGTCTCGTTGAAGCTGTGGGAGAGGGCGCGCATCGTGTTGAATCCGAGTGCCTGTCCCCAGCTCAGTTCCTCGGAACCGCCGACAATCACCATTTCATATTCGCCGGATTTGATGAGCCGCGCACCGGCAATGATCGCCAGTGCGCTTCCCGTACAGGCGGCGCTGATGTTGTAGCTTTCGCCTGTGATTCCGTAAAGGAGCGAGATATTGGCGACCGCGGAGGACGGCATGATTTTGGGCACCGAGAAAGGAGAGACGCTGCGGAGACGGTGCGTCGTGTCGAATGCCTTCATGTTCTTGTAAACCGTCATGTAGGAACTGCCGGCGCATCCGTTGATGAGCGCGATTCTGCGGTTCGGCAGGTCCTCCGGGGTGAATCCTGCTTCGACCAGCGCTTCATAAACCGCGGCAGCCGCCATACGGGAATTCGGAGACATGAAGCGCAGATTCTTTACATTGAACATCGGGCACTGCACCTCGTTGTCGGAGACTCCGGCAACCTGGCTTTCCAATCCCATCTCGCGCCATTCCGGCATGAACACGGTTCCGGTTTTTCCGTCCATCAGACTCTGCACGTTT
>DXVA01000307.1 GCA_019408975.1 Lentisphaeria bacterium
ATTTTCTCTTTATTGTTTTCAAGTTGCAGTTTTATTTGGCTTTGTGCTCAATGAGACGGAAGTTCCTGAATTTCACATCGGTCTGGCTCTTAGCGGTCCGGATGGTATTGTTGACCGGGATTTTCTGCCCTTTGACAGTACAGATTTCCTGTCCGCCGACCTTGTAGAGATATTCGTAATCGTCGCCGCTTCTGGTCCGGGTGATCTCTATCTTATAAAACTTCCCGCCCTCGTAACCGGGAACTTTTTTCAAACGGCTGTCATTATAATTCTTCAGAGGAGATTTGAAGACCGCAACAGCATTTCCATCCCGCAGGAAAAAGAGAATGCCGTCGATATTCAGACCGCCGAATCCTTTTTTGTCCATGACTGCGATTTCAGTTTCCACCGTAATCCTGTCTTTGCCTGCAATGGATGTTTTCAGGACAGGCGCATAGTGATTCTTCGCGAGAAACAGAACTCCCTCCTGCGGCTGTGTCGGAGAACGGAAATCCCAGTTTTTCTCAAAGACAGCCTTGTCTCTGAAATCATCACTGAAGACAGTCGTGTCTGTTGTTTCAGCACACCAAAGCGACATTGTGAGAGTTGCCAACACGGCGCAGATCATTTTCGTTTTCACAGTTATTTCTCCTTATTATTTTATGGTTCTGTATATTATTCTTCCTCTAAATTACGACCGGAAAAAAACTCTGCACTTGATTTCAGTTTTTTGAATGCTTTCAATGCCTCATCCGCATAACACCGCATTCCATTGTCATTCGGATGCCAACGGACAGCGGCAACTTTCCCGTTGCCGCTGTTGGCCGGATCATTTTCATACGCGGAAACAGATGCGAACGGGATATTCAATTTTACGCAGACTTGTTGCTGTATTTCCCTGATTTTTTTCGCAGAGATATCATAATCCTTATCGGTGCATTCTTTGTATTCCTCGCAGCATCTCGGATTCCAGATACCGATAACAATGACCGCCGGAGTTATTTTTTTATATTCGCCAAGAAGTTCCTCAAGACGCTTTTTATAAGTCTCCAGACGCTCCGGGAGAGCATCATGCTCGCCCCCCTGATAAACGATCAGGTCACTCCTATGATCCGGCATGCCGAAGACAATATGAACTCTTTTTTCCGGCATTTCCTTTTGGATTTGTTCCGCCAGAAGATGCGCATAATCTTTTTTCTCGCATGACGCAGCCATGCCGCATTCCCGTGTCCACCCCAGATTCAATATGGTCTTTTCATTGACTCCGTGGCGTGTAATGCTGTTTCCTGCAAACGTAATGAGATACTCATTTTTCCCCTTTTCCGCAACACACTCTCCGGAAACAGGTTTTACATAAGGAAGCCTGTCCTGTCCTCCCGCAAATGCGGATGCGGCATCCCGTGGCTTGGACAGTGGTGTTTTCAAGTTCATCCTTTTTCCTTCCCGAATATTTTATTGATAAATTTCAGCCCATGAACCCCACATTTTCTTGAGTACGTCCGTTTCCGTCCCCCCGGGTGCGGTAACGGACGGTACCGCTCCAGCACAAGTGACATCATGACGCCTTTCATGCTGCACATGTCCATCGATATACCCCAGAGGTGCGCCTCCCGAGTGAAAATTTCCGACCAGATTCCAGCTCATATGAATAAGCGTGTTGGCGTCATCACCGGTATAATTGTCTGAATCCGCATCGCCGGCCATGATAATCTGAGAGGGACGCTTGATCCGGTTAACTTTGATGATCGGATAGGCAGGTGAAGTGTCATAAAGCCAGGAATACCCGAGATTCTTGCTGTAGCCATAGGAATATTTGTCTGCCGGAGTCTGCATGGACGGGCAATGAAAGAATTTTTTATGAGAGTTTTTGATTTCAGCCGCCTTGTTCAAAGCCGGATAAACGATGAAAATCACCTGATCTGTCCATACGCAGCCGTTTCTGTTCCAATGCGGCAGACAGTCATGATATGTAATCGTATATTGCAAGGTGGCGGAGGTTATGGTTTTCACATTATTGGCACATTGTATCCGCCTTGCGCTCTCCCTCGCTTTGCTCAAGGCAGGCAGAAGCATCCCTGCAAGAATCGCGATGATCGCAACCACGATGAGGAGCTCTATAAGGGTGAAAACGTTTGTTTTCACCCTCGAAGCAAGAAGATTCGAACAAGGAACTCTGAAAGAAGAAATAGAAAAACATTTGAACAATTGAATGAAGAAAGGAGAAGCAAGGTTGCGCAGGGATTGACTGCATCCTCTTTGTGAAACTGTTTCCGGTCTCGAAACAGGATTGGACTTTAATGTGAGATTCGTTGTTCTCATACCGATACTCCTCTTGAGAAGTTTACTGATTGCCGTTTTCTATTCTTCCGCCATATCTTCAACCATGCGCCAGAACGCGATTGCCATGCGATACCCCTCAGCCCGGTCTTTGACAGGCCAGCCGCCGGTTTCAAACGTAAGGTCGTCCAGCTGCGTGTTGCGCCGCAGAGAGGTGACGACACTTCTCCAGTCGATTGTGCCGAGCCCCGGTGTAAGATGCTCATCGATTCCGCTGGAACTGAGAAATGGCGACTTGTCATGAACAGTCTCCCCGGCGCCTCGGTTATCGTGCAGGTGTGTCGTGAAAATCTTATGTTTCATACGCTCGATCCATGCGGTAATCCTGCTGCCGCAGCAATGGGCATGCCCCGTGTCAAGACAATAACCGACATTGTCCAGTCCGATCATATCCACAAGCTTCGGCAGGCACACCGGATCGCAGAGCGGTTCGATACGGTCAATGTTCTCCAGAGCAATCCTTATACCGCATTTTTCGGCGTATTCTCCTGCCGCCCGCAGATTTTCCGCATTGATTTCAAGCATGGCATCGATTCCGATCCGCTCCAGTTCCGCGAGATAAAGACCGCAGAACGTCTTCACGGAGTCATAATGCCCGAAAGCACGTCCCGCATGGATCACCATATTCTCCGCACCGAGGTTTGCCGTAAATTCAATACACCGGCACAGATGCTCCACCACGAATTTCTGCGATGTGCCGGACAAAGCGAAAGTGGGGCATACTCCGTGATGCTGCGTCGGAACCATCCCGCGTTTCCGGAGAATGTCCCCGATTCTTTTCGACTCCGCGTCCATATCAAAAGCGGACTTCTCTTCGAGGTGGTATCCTGCAAGCATAACCTTCTCAATGGAAACGCTTTGAAGAATATCCAGAGACTCTTCAAGCTCCTCTTCGTCCACAGCCCAGATGAACTTGCCGTCCCAGCGGACAGTCCGGACCGGATATGCCAGGTTGAAATTTCTTTTCATAAGCCTCCTTTTCAGACAGTTTGCCGGCAAATCTTATTATATTGCATTCCTATCGCCTTGCACGGGGCTCCAGAGCACCGCCGCAGTTTGCAGTTGAATTAGTTTTTCTGTTTATTTATTATATCCTTAAATTGGAAAACCGCCTTGACATTACTGCCAAATAATCTTATAATACTGCCAAAAATAACAAAACGGCGGTGATGACATTGAAAACCATCCTTTTTTCCGAACATTTCGTTACCGGAGAATTCCCTGTCATGGTGGAACGCCTGCCCTATTCCAATGTCCCCAATACGGAGCTGCACTCCCATGAGTTTTCAGAACTGACTCTCATCACAAAAGGGGAATGCATTCACCATTGCAACGGGAAATGCGTGCGTGTCCAAACTGAAGATGTTCTACTGGTGCATCCCGGTTCCGTCCACAGCTTCGAAAACTCCGAAAAACTGGAAGCCATTGCCTTGCTTTATGATGCGGATGTTCCGCATGCGCCGCTTGCCTCCAGCGGTTTTCCCTTAATGCGGGAATTCTATCCCGGTAAAAATATGCCGAAACGAGACGAAGCCGTACCGATCGGAAAATTCCCGGAATGCGATTTCATGATGATCATGGGAATGCTCCTGCGCCTCCGCTATGAAGTCCGTCACAAACGGTTCGGGCATAAGCTGCTGATTCCCGCAATGTTTACGGAAATCGTCACTTATTTTGCCCGAGGTTATTCCACAAATATCGAGGTCAATGCCCGCTGGCAGCTCCGCAAAGTGATTGTGTATATGAACCATCATTACATGGAAAAAATCAGTATTGCGCAACTCTGCCGGATCGCTGGGATGTCTGAACGCGGCTTATTCCGTCAGTTCCATGAAAGCGTCATGATGGGACCGTATGAGTATCTCATCAAAATCCGTGCACTTCACGCCATGGAACTGCTTCGGGACAAGAGTCTGTCAATCGGCGAAATCGCCCTGCGCTGTGGCTTCTGTGACAGCAATCATCTCTGCAAGATATTTAAACAGGAGTTCGGCCGGACCCCCAGACATTTCCGCAATCCAGATGAAAGATCGCGGTGACATTCCGTCAATGAGAAACCTGAGCGTACATTCGTATGTTCCCAGTCACCCCCATGGCAGAGGTCAGGAGAGCAAAATTTTTGTAATGCCCCCCGTTTTTCAAGGGCGGCATTATTGATCCGCAACTAAAATATTTGTAGCTTTTTGATGATGAAGTGCTATATTTGGACTATGAAAATTGAAAATGCAAGACATCTGAATAGCAAAGAATTGTATGAACGGCGAAAACAGGCAGTGATGCTGTATCGTAAAGGCATGAAACGTCGTGAAATCGCCCCGATAGCAGGAGCAACGGCTTATACGGTCGAGCAATGGGTAAAGGCTTGGAAAGAAGGAGGTCTTGCCGCATTGAAAGCAGGAGATAAGGGGCGCCCGAAAGGAATTGGGCGGAAGTTGCTTCCTCATGAGGAACAGCAAGTCCGCAAAGATATTACCGATAAGTGTCCGGAACAGTTGAAACTGTCATTTGGGCTGTGGACGCGCCAAGCGGTACAGGTATTGATCAAGCAGAATTACTCGGTGGAACTGACCCTGCAGGCGGTGGGGAAATATCTGAAACGCTGGGGATTCTCGCATCAAAAACCGATCCGGCGTGCCTATGAAAGGAATGACGAGCGTGTTCGGGCGTGGCTACAGGGCGAATATCCGGCGATCGCGTCGAAAGCGAAGAAAGAAAATGCCGAAATTCATTGGGGAGACGAGACCGATTTGAAGAGCGATGATGCCAATGGGCGTTCTTATTCGCCAAAAGGAAAAACACCGGTGCAGAAGGTGAAAGGAACTCCGGAAAAATTGAACATGGTCAGCACGATAACCAACCGCGGGCAAATGCGTTTCATGTTCTACAAGGAAACCATGACCGCGCAGTTGATGATAAAGTTCTTGAAACGTTTGATTCGCAGTTGCGAGCGCAAAATCATTTTAATTCTGGATAAATTGCAGGTAAATCACAGCAAGGCGCTACAGGAGTGGTTGACTGAAAACAAGGCCTTTATCGAAGT
>DXVA01000308.1:0-2892 GCA_019408975.1 Lentisphaeria bacterium
GTCCCAGCGTTGATATGCTGTCCCGTCGGCTCTCGAAGCTTCGCTTCTCGTCCGTAAAATAACTCATTAAAAATTAATGGTAAAATCCGCCTTTTTTCAAGGCCGGATAAGTTTGTCGGCTTGACTTTCGGCAAATATCAGAGTAATTATTCTATCAGTTTTAAGATAGAGGTATGCTATGAAAATTAAAGAAAGTTTGATTCTGGTATTTCTTGCAGGGAATTGTGTTCTTTTCGCCGGAGGGGATGTGAAGGTTGCAATCGATACGGAAAAAGTATTGCAGGAGTCAAGAACCTGGAATGCGGAAAAGGCGGAGCAGATTGAAGTGTATTTGAAGAACACTCCCGATGATCCTTTGCAGCGCAGTATTCTTGCTGCTTATTATTTTGCTTCTGTTCATAAGGATCAGTCCCTGCGGCTGAAAAAAAATCAGAATATTTTATGGATGATTGAGCATTATCCGCAGTTGGAAATCATGCGTGATCCTGCGTTTCGTATCAATCCTCTCCTGGAGGGAAAGGAAAATTATCTGAGAGGCAGTGAACTTTGGGATGCGCATTGGAAAAAACATCCTTCCAGCGCTGTGATTGCCGCCAATGCAGCTTCCTATTTTCTGAATTCGGAGAGAGAAAAGGCGGAGTGGTATTATCTGAAAGCGCGGGAACTGGCTCCAAAGAATCCGCTTTATGCATGGAATCTGGCAGGTCTCTATTTTCAGCCCGCTGGAGTTTTAGACGGAATTGAGGCGGAGTCTGCGAAGAAGGCTTTGAAGCATTATAAGGATGCCTATCAGTTATCCGATTTAACCACCCGCAGCAGGTACCTGCCGACAGTTGTGAAAGCCGCATGGTATGCGGGCGATTTCAAACAGCTTGAGATATTTGCCGCCGATATGAAGAAAATGCTGGAAAGCGATCCGAAAGGAAATCAGGGCAATCTGATATTCTGGACAAATACCGCCTACGGTTTGCTTGCGGTCCATAAGGGAAATTACAGGGACGCGGCAGATTATCTCCTGAAATCCGCCGACACTCCCGGTTCTTCCAAGTTGAATTCATTCGGACCGAATATGCTTCTGGCGCGTGCCGTTCTGGAACATGGAGACAAGGAAAGCGTCCTGAAGTTTTTCACTTTATGCGAACGTTTCTGGAAGATCGGGAAAAAACAAATGAGACGCTGGGTCAAGGACATGCGGCTGGGCGACATGCCTAATTTCGGCGCGCATTTGTATTACTGACTGTTGTCTTCCTCATAGAGAAGTTTTCCGTCGGGAGAAAAATAACGGGCTTTTCCCTGTATTTTCCCCTGTCGGTAAACGATCTCCGATTTGAGGGCGCCGTCATCATAATAGCTGTAAACAGTTCCTGTCCCATGCGAAACCGTATGCGTTTTAAGCTGTCCATCCTGCGTATAAAATGAAATGACACCGTCAAGCAGACCATTTTCATCATAATTTGCTCGATACTTCAGTCTACCGTCGGGATACCAGATCCGCATTTCTCCGACAGGAACACCGTTCCTGAAATGGATTTCCGTATGTTTTTTTGTGTTGCGGTGCCATGTTGTCCACTTGCCGTCACGGATTTCTTTTGCAGCGCCGTCTTTTCCCGTGATAAAATAAGCAGTTCCCTGCTCTTTGCGGATGCCGGCGGCACGATTCCAGTAAGTTGTTGTGGTGTGATGCACGGTACAGGCGGAAAGAAAAAGAAAGAGTCCCGTGAATGGCAGGATCAATACCTGAATTTTCATAGGACTCTCTCCCAGTCTGCCGTTTATTTATTGAGTTCAGTCGTTTCGGCAGAAACGGACGGAGCTTTTCCGGCGGACCAGTCGGGCGCATTTCCCGCAACCTGTTTCTCAAGCCATGTCAACGCAGGCCATGGCAGAAGGTCATGTCCCCCCTCAAAGAGAGTCAGGCGCACTTTATTGGATTGTTTCCGCAGATAAACCGGACGGCTGCCGAAAGCCGGATCACTTTCTTTCGAGGCGAGATGCACCGGAATCTTTTCCTCCCTGACAATATAGGCAATGTCCTGCTCGGAAATTCTGTCTTCCGGTGCGGCGAGCACATTGTAAGCGCGGATTGCCTGGCTGACGGGAACACTGCCTGTATGCCCGTCATGGATGCCGGTGCTGATATCCACCGTCAAACCGGCGGCATTCGGAAGCCATGTCAGCGGGGAACGCTTTCTTGCTTCTTTTCCAGCATGTTCCGAAGCAGCGGGAACACCGCCGCAAGCGGATTCTATATGCTCCGAATACCCTTTATGGGGTGTATTAAGGCACTGCTGATGCCATGCTGCGATATCGGAAATCGGGCACCATGCTGAAACAGCCGTCCAAAGATCCGGGCGGCGCCCTGCCATAAGAAGGGTGCAGTGACCGCCTCCGGAGCCTCCGACGAGATATACACGTGCAGGATCGACGTCGGTGACATGTTTCATATAGGCGACAGCGTCTTCCAGATCGGAAACGACAAGTTCGGAACCGCATCCGTCCTCAAGCCAGTTAGGACCGCGGAAGTTCGGGAAAATAAAGTTCCAGTCATTCGCAATGCAGAAATCGCTGTAATTCCGGGAAGCCTGTGTGTGATCTCCGCTCCAAGTGTGAAGTGCGACGAGAAGCGGACGGGGACCGGGTCCCTTTGCCTGGTAAAACATTGCCGGCTGTTGTGAGCCGTCGAACTTGCATGGATAGGTAATTTCTTTTACTGTTTGCATTTTTGGTTCCTTGATATAATGATTTTTGAGCTTCTGCTTATTAAAATACTTTTTCCGGAATCGTTTTCAATGGGAAACAGAGACAAAAGAAAGTGTTTTTTTGAAGTAAGGTAACTATTTGACAATATTTTTTCTCTTTTTCTCTTGATATTTTAAATTACAATATTATAAT
>DXVA01000308.1:2902-5328 GCA_019408975.1 Lentisphaeria bacterium
GAGAAAATGGAAAAACGTTTCTCCTATTCTTAAATTCTATAACCTCAGAAGATTTTTAAATAATCAACAAAAAGAAAGGGCGTGTGTATGAAAAAATTGATGATTTTCAAATGTTTTGCGGGAATATTCTTAATGAATACGGTATATGGAGAACCATTTTTTTTTGAAACATTTGAAAAGACCCCTACAACGAACTGGTTACAGATTGATAATAAGAACTGGCGTTTGACAAATAATTCTCAAGGAACGGCTGTACAGCATATTCGTTATTCAGGAGCAACTCTTTCTTCTCGGCCAGCTGTCCTGAAATATAAGCATAAAATATCTTTAGAAGGAGCAGAAAAAACATTTTGGATTTCTGCTGCAATCCGAACATCTGACAGTAAGTGTTCAGCCAGCGGCACCATTGCCCTGCAATGCTTTGATGCCAAAGGAAAAGCCATTGCAACTCTGGAAACAAAGCCTGTTATCGCGACTGTAAATAACTTTACGCAAATCCTAGGAATATTGACATGCCCTGCCGAAACCATTACAATTTCTCCTGAATTGCGGATTTACTATAACCGCAATTCAGAGAAAATTATTTACACTGTGGTTGATTCCATCAAAATTGTCCCTTACTCCGAAATTCAGGAAGATTATTATAAGCATATTTTCAAAGGTTCCGCCCCTGTTCCCGTTCAACTGGAAAAGCCGGATTCAGGCAAAGAAACTCGTGGCAATCTGAGTATTGGCAAATTCTATCATTTCTCCAGAAAACCGGAGTTTTATATGGATGATATTCATCCGGGACGTTATACCGCTGGTTCCAAACTGACTGATGGAGTTCGTTCATCTGGAAACAGTTTTCAAAAAAGTTTTTTCTGCGGCTGGTCAGGTTCCGAAAAAGTTTTAATCACAATTGATTTTGGGCGAATACAATCCCTTGAAGAAGCCTGCATTACAGGTTTCCGGGATGCAGAAGCACGTTTCCGGCTACCGCTCGGGATTCAAATATCAACCCGGTGCTCTGCACAGGGTGCATGGAATTTTTGGGAGAAATGGAATAATTCTTCCCCTAATGCAATGACAGGCAACTTCCAGATCAAAATTGCCGGAAAGAAAAAGCGGAAATGTCGGTATGTTCAAATTGCATTGCAGCCAGACGCCGCAGATAAACTTGGAATGTTAGTAATTGATGAAATAGAATTATCCGGCTGGATAAAGAACACTTGGAAATATGTTCCGGCCAAAGGGGCTTGGCATGGTGCATTTACACCTACTTACGGTTTCGAAAAGCGACTTCGTAATAACCGTAAAGCACCAATGTCCATACAAGTCTTTGAAAGACTGGTTGGGAAACAACTCTCAATGGTTCTCTGGTATCAGGGGATGAGTCCGGAACGCAGATTCGCAGAAATTCAGGATTTCCGGATAAATGATCTTTCTGAGAATTTTTTTGGACAGAGATTTCTATCTCTAGGATGGCTTCCGGGTAAAGGCGTTGGGCTTGATGATATCATTTCTGGAAAACTTGATGATTACTTTTATGATTATTTTTCCGACAGTATTGACAGAAATAAGAATTTTGGCATTACTTCTCCCATCTGGTTTCGGCCAATGAATGAGTTTAATTCTAACTGGGTTTCCTGGGGATTGGCCCCGGATCAGTTCCGGGCAGCTTGGAGGCGTATGTACAACATTGCAGAACAGGTCGGAGCTGCTGAGCAGCATATCTTTGTCTGGTCGCCAAATCATCGTAGTTATCCTGATCAGCCTTGGAATAAAATGGAGCATTACTGGCCTGGAGACCAATATGTGGACTGGGTTGGAGTATCCTGCTATCCTCCATCTGTACAATATGTCGGAACGGAAAGTAATCGTTATACAGTGGAACGGTGCCGGGAGGTAAATCAGAAGTATGGCTCATATAAACCGATGATGATAGCTGAAGGTGGTTATTCCGACACTATTGACCGTTCCGAATTTGTCCGGCAATGGTTCAGTTTTAATGAAGTCTATCCAAGTTTCAAGGCAATGATTTGGGAAAACCATAATACACGTGTAATTCAGGCTGATAAGAATGCATTGGAAATATATCGAAAAGAGGTTCAGAATCCTTACTGGATCAGTACAACTTGGATAACAAATGATCATGACAGGGACAAAACAACTGTAAAAAAATAAAAATACAAGGAGAAATCGTATGAAGTGTACTTTCTTTTCACTTATAGAACTGCTTATCGTTACTGCTATTATCGCCATTCTGGCAGCAATGTTGCTTCCGGCGCTAAATAAAGCAAGGCAGAAAGCCTACACAGTCAATTGTGTAAATAATTTCAAACAAGTGGGAATATCCATGTCTTTCTATCTTAATGATAATGATGAAATGTTTCCACAGCCATCCCATAGGAAAAGAAAAAGTTGAAAGATGATGGTTCTGGATG
>DXVA01000309.1 GCA_019408975.1 Lentisphaeria bacterium
GACTTTTAACTACCTCGATCATGAATCGCGGAGAACCGGCAGCGGGGGCGGGCAGATTGAAAATCTCGTGAATCTATATCTGGAAATCGTCAATATGGGTAAGGACAAACGCGGTAGCGGCGGAGGGAACGATGAATACTGGCAGAATGCCGTCAAACAGTTGCTCCGCAATGCCATGACGATTCTCCAGATGGCTGGTGAAGCAATCAGTATCGAAAACATTCATCGTGTCGTGATTACCGCCCCCTCTGCCTCGGCTAGAACCGTGGAGGAAGGCGGTTACTGCACCGATCTTATGGATATCTGCGTTTCAGAGAAGTTGCGGGAAACTCCGGAATACAATATCGCACGCACCTTTTTTCTGGAAGAATTCGCCCATTTGGATGAGAGAACACGGTCCAATACGATTTCTTCATTTTCCGTGACCGCCGACGCCATGCAGCGAGGCGAACTTGCCCGCTGTTTTTCTGCGGAGACTTCGACTCTCCACCTCGAAGATATTTACCGGAAAGGAAAAATCCTGATCGTTGACTACGATCAGAAATCATGGGGACGTCTGGGGCAATACGCAGCGGGCATTATCAAATACTGTTTTGAAATGATGATCGAAAGACGCGAAGACATTTCAAAAGACGACGCTCTGCCTGTTTTTCTATGGGCGGACGAATGCCAGTTTTTTGCGCTGGAATATGACCAGAAGTTTCAGACAACCGCACGTTCATCCCGGACATTGACTGTTTACGCCACCCAGAATTTAGGAAATCTTTATGACGGTTACGGAAAAGAAAAAGCGTCCTCATTGATCGGCAATTTAGGCACAAAATTCTTTTGCCAGAATGGAGAGTTCGAGACGAACGAGTGGGCGAGTAAAAGCATCGGCCAGGAAATCGTCTTGCGGAAGAACAAGAGTTTTGGCGATTCCAAATCCAGTTCCATGAAGGGCGACGACAACAAGTCTCTGTCCTATTCCGAAGGTTTTTCCGAGCAGAAAGACTACCGGATTGATCCCGCTGATTTTTCGACTTTGCAGACAGGCGGTCCGCGCGGTCAGTGCAAAGTCGGATTCGTCTTCTGGCAGTCTGGGCGGGTATTGAATAACGGTTCGGTCTATGTCCGCTCCACCATCGAACAGGAATGCCGTAGAGGTTGCAGGGCAAAATTCGTGCGTCATTGCCCCAAAGTCCCCACTGTCGGCAAAGGCGATTTTGTCGGAGAACACAGAATTTTCCTCCCTTCGGATTTATTCTGTTTTATCGCTTTTCTGCTCTCACTTTCCCTGCCTGCGGTCGGGTTCATCCTGGTCTGCACCGATAACGATATTGAACTTGGATATTACAACTCCGTTTTCTACTGCGACTTGAGCACACTTTGTTTCTACATGCTCAGTGTGGTTCTGGACATTTTCTGTGCCTGTCTTAAACGCATTCCAGGCATTCTGAAAAGTCTTGTCTCCGGCAATACTCGTCAGGAAAGGAAATATCTGAAAGCGATCATCTGGCAGGATGCTGTACTTGGATATTATGCCATTTGTGTCGGTATGACGCTGTGGTTTCAATATCATCTTTTTAATTATCGTGAACTCGGATTTGTTTTGGGATGCTGGCTCATGCTCTGCATGTTTTTCCGCTTCCTGAGATCATCCGGTAAACAAGAAATCAAACCCAATAAATGAGGTGTAAAATGTTCAAAAATGCAAAAGAGGCAATCACTTTTCTTGATGGTCTCAAGCCATATCTGAAAAGCAGGATTATCGGGCAGGACCATGTGATCGAGGCCATCACAGAAAAACTCCGCTACTGGTTTCTCGGGATCAGCAGTCCTGCACGCCCAACTGTGTTTTTCTTTTTAGGTCCCACTGGTACAGGAAAAACCGAGGTAATTCGGGAAATCGTTCACTACCTTTACGGTGGCGAGGCGGAAAAGCTTTTACGGCTGGATATGTCCGAATTTGGAGAAACTGCCGGCGCCGATATCGGGAAAAAACTGGTCGGTTATAGCGAAAAGGAACCGGGCCGTCTCTATGATTTTCTGGAGAAGAATACGGAAGGGGCAATCCTCTATGATGAATTTGAGAAAGCTCACAAAGATATGGCAAAATACATGCTCCAGCAGATTGATGCGGGACGCATCACCCTCTGGAACAACAAGACTTACGATATTTCCCATTTTCTGCTCTTTTTTACCTCGAACATCGGAGCGGAAATCTTTCAAGGCAACACCCATCTCTCAATGACACGAAAAAGCGAGGCGGCCTGTCAGCGTCTGGTCATGATGTTCAACTCCCCGGAGTTTGTTGCGAGATTCGGCAAATTCAACTACGGAATTTTCGCTTTCAACTCACTGAAACCGGAGCACCTGCGCTTGATTGCCCGGAAATTCATAGATGACAAACTCGGGTATTTCAGAAATATTCGGGAGCGGAAACAGGAGACGAACAGTTTCTTCATCCCTGAAAACATGAATATTCTGGGATATTCACCCGCAGTTGTCGATTATGCCTTGTTACAAACGAATACAACCAAAAACGGTGCCAGAGAAATCCGTGATATCGTGGAACGGATGTTGAATCAAGCCTATGATTTTGCTCTTTCCCGTGATCCGAGCGGACAGAACATGGCAGGTTATTTGCATCTGGAAACGATTGCAAACCGGACACGAATTATTCTGATGCAGGAAGTTCCGAAAGATTGTATTCAGCCTCAAAATTCAAAGGAGAAAACTCAAAATGGTTAAGATCATCGAACGTATGATATTCAAAGAAGACAATTCATTGAAAAAGAAGACCCGAAAATTTGAAGTCCCCGGCAAAATTATGGGAAATACGATGTTTGCGGAAGTTTTGAATCTTCACGGCTGGAATCTGGCCATCAAGGATGGCGATGCCGGAATGATCATCACAGGAAAGAATGAAGCAGAACTTCTGGAACTGAAAAAACTCCTGAAAGAAACCAATATTTCCTTTACGGTCCTGCTTAATCAGAATTTCATGAAAAAACTTCTGGATGATGACCAATAGATAAATCAGACAATTCCGAACCTGAACCGCGACATGATTCTCCAAAAGATAAGTCGCGGTTCTTTTTTGCATAGCTTTACGGAAACAAGATAATCTTTGTTGTTTGGAGCAGATTCAAGTAACCGGAGTCCCGGCTTTACTTGATCCGCTTCGGGTGTCCAAACAAAAAAGAAAAGAGAGCAAACAAAAAATAAGCTTGTAATATCGCAAAAATAGATGTATATTAAAATTAACATAAATTACATGGTTAAGAGGTGGTTATCATCAGGAGCTCTATCAATGTAAATGCGCTTTTTACCCTCATGAAAACAGGAACGGACGAAACGGAAACATCAGCGACGGACTTGAATACCTTCATAACACCTCCAGTTGTTTGGCATCTATATGACCTATTGTCTGACTAAGATACAATTCCGGTTTGATCAGGCGCCACAGCGGCGGAACATCGGGATTCCTGCTTAACTTTTTTAAATGGTCCATCAGAACCTCCACGACTCCTGACGTAGCATGATTGACACAGGCAATCGGTGTGGGACAGCAGAGCGCTTCGCCGCTTCCGTGCAGCGTGATCAGTTTGAACCGCTCAGGCACAAGTCCCTGCTCAAACAGGTCATGCGTAATATAGTCGATCCCTTCGTCGCTGGCAATAAACGCGCCGTCATGTCCTGCGGCAAGCGCATCCAGCAGTTCCATCCGCCGGATTTCCTGAAAATGTTCTGGGCGCGGCTGAAAAGAATAAGCGGGAAAAGAAACTCCGGCTTCTTTCATGAACTCTCTGATTCCCTCATAACGTTTCTGGAACATTATATTGTAAGTACTTCCATTGATGAAAACCGGTCTCCGGCATCCGGCGGCAAGCAGAGCCTTCCCCGCCAGTCTGCCAACCGCTCGGTTGTCCAGCGCCACGTAATTGCAGAAATCGCTCAAAAACGGATCGGTTAACGCGATGACTGTCTTCCGGTATTCCAACATCTTCAGATAATCGCATCCATATTCGTTGCCGCAAGGCAAAACAGTCAACAGGATAATATTGGCATGTTCGCATTTTTCCTCCAATTCTGTCAGTTCAGTAGACGCATTGACCAGCAGCAGATCAAAATCCGCGTTCAGCGCATCCATTTCAGCTTTCAGTTCCACATACAAACGGTTCATGGCACCCAGAAGCGGCTTATGATGAAATCCCGTTGTGATGAACAGGATTTTCCCGCACTGGCGAAGGCTGGATTCCACCTGCAAAATCCGTATGCCTATTCTCCTGGCGGATTACGCCGTTCAGCCTCGCTTCTTCCAGCGCCTTGCACAGAGTCATGCGGCTGGTTTCCAGCTGGACAGCCAGTTCCCGCTCTCCGGGCAGAATCCGGCAGCCCGAAGCAAGAGCCGCCCGGCAGTACCGCACCAGTTCTTCATAGACTTCCGTATATTTTTTGTAAGCTCTCTTGTTCATCATGTTTATTACACCTTATGGTCTAAAGTTTGACAATACCGCTCTTGAAAAAATAATTCTTTATTTTTAGCGTATTCTGCCGCTGCCGCGCCCTGCGGAAAAATTTTTAGCGGGAAGTTTTCGGCGGAACGTTGCTTTTATCTTATTTTATGCTAAAGTTTCCGGTAGAAAAACAAGCAATGCAAGTAAAGTTCGGGAGAAACCGTAAAATGCACAAACCATTGATTCTGGGCGGAGTGGAGTTCAAAAGCAGACTTTTCCTCGGCACAGGCAAATTTTCATCC
This sequence comes from Lentisphaeria bacterium, assembly GCA_019408975.1. Classification (GTDB taxonomy): domain Bacteria; phylum Verrucomicrobiota; class Lentisphaeria; order Victivallales; family UBA1829; genus UBA11452. Next base: position 4,745 of record DXVA01000309.1, read on the forward strand.
GCGGCGGCGCTGAAATCCGCAATCGAAACTTCAGGAACGGAACTCGTGACCGTAGCCATGCGCCGCATTGATCTCAACAAGCAGGAACAGGATGACATTCTCGGCGCAATCAACCGCACGAAAGTGAAGATCATGCTCAACACCAGCGGTGCCAGAACCGCGGAAGACGCTGTCAGGATCGCCCGTTTCGGAAAAGATTTCTTCCAGTGGATCAAATTGGAAATCCATCCGGACCCGGTTCATCTGCTGCCCGACCCCATTGAAACTCTCAAAGCGGCGGAAATCCTCGTCAAAGAAGGATTCATTGTCCTGCCCTACATCAATGCGGACCCCGTGCTTGCGAAACGCCTGGAGGATGTCGGAGTTCATGCGGTCATGCCGCTCGGCGCACAGATCGGAAGCGGACAGGGCATCCGGACGGAAGCCATGCTCGAAATCATCATTGAAGATTCCAATGTGCCGGTCGTCATCGACGCCGGGCTCGGGCTGCCGTCCCATGCTGCGCAGGCGATTGAAATGGGCGCGGACGCGGTACTGGTCAACAC
>DXVA01000031.1:0-12408 GCA_019408975.1 Lentisphaeria bacterium
CCCGTTGACCTCCCCTCGGAAAGTTTTGACACTGCTGCCGCGGTATGCAAGCGCAATCACGCAGACAAAACGCGCCCGCCGGTTCGTTTTGCCTTTCATTTCCTCGAGCAGCTTTCTGATCCGTTCGGCATCGCTTGCATGGTCTCCGGCATAACGTGCGGAAAAGATTCCCGGTGCACCATTCAGGACCGCGACTTCCAGGCCGGAATCATCGGCAAAAGCGGGCATATCGGCATAAGCGGACGCCTCGCGCGCCTTGATGTCGGCATTTTCTTCAAAGGAAGTTCCGTTTTCCTCGATTTCCGGATAGCCGTGAATGTCATCGGCGGTCAGGATCGTCATTTTGGAAAGCAACGGCGCGAAAGCTGCCTTGAATTCTTCGACTTTGTGTTTATTTGATGTAGCGGCAAGTATCTGAAGCATGATTCCACTCCTTAATTTGATAGTTTGTAATGTAGCGTTGTTTCCCCGTTTTGGCAAGACCGGACCTTTCATTCCGATGTAAATATTATGGAGATTTTCACCGGGTATGGGAGAAAACAACCGGAAAAGAAGAAAAAAATCATATTTTTCGAAATCTATGCAGTATTTTTTCGGAAAATGCCCTTGCAATTTCCGATGAGTTAATTATAATTAATAATATAGCGCTAAATGAAATCTTATTTTTTTCCGGAGTTTTGATTTTCGCGAGTTAACTGCATTATTTTTAATATAGCGCTAAATGAAAAAAAGGAGCCGTTTATGAGAAAAATCCGATCGAACAGAGAAAAACGCCAACATCTGATGATCATTGGACTGCTGCTGTGCCTGCTTTTCAGATTGCCCGGCGCGGATGGCAGAATTCAGCTTGAAACTCCGTCCCTGCTGACGATTCCGCCGCATATCAGAACGGATTCCAGACAGAAATTTGAATTCGGCGCAGATTCACCCGCCGGTTCATTGAGACTTGCCATCCGTCCGAAACACTTTCCGATCCGCAAAGGGAAAAATTATTGGATTGATTGTTCCGTTCAGAAACCTTATGTGATTACTGCGGAGCAGGATGGGGTGTTGAATCTGAAGCTTGAACATTTGCCTTATCAGTATGTCACGGTGAGTGAAACCGGAAACAATCTTCTGTCCGGCATCTCCTTCCGGGAGTGGGCTGTGACGAAGGGAAAGCAGGGAAATGATGCAGCCATTCTGCCGGACGGAAGCCTTGCCGTTAAAAAGAATGCCTCCCGTTCCATGTTCCGCATGGATTCGCCGGAGATTCCGCTGGAAGCAGGAAAAACCTATTATCTGACGATGGAATGCCGGACGGAAAAGTTCGATTACAACAGCTATTTCTTTCCGGGAGTCCAAATCACGTCAGGAAAGAAAAGCGTAACCCGGCGTGACGGCTCCTTCTATTTTCCGCGATACGACGCACCGGGTGAATGGGAGTTCTGCTACCTGCGGTTCGTGGTTCCCGCCGATTGGAAAAATGTGAAAGCCCGCGTGTTTCTTGCCAGCGACAGTACGCCGGTCAGCTTTGCCGTCCGGAATCCGGATCTTCGCCTGTGCCCCGAACTGGCTGCCAACTGGCCGCGGCATATCGGGACAACATCGCAATACAAACCGGTCATTTCGGAAAAGAATGTTGCGCAGCGCCTGCTGAAACATCCGGAATATACGGCAAGCGTTGTCCGGACGGACAGCGGTCCGATGCTCAACATCAACGGCAAACTCGAAGTTCCGACAGGATATTCCGGAGGGAACGGGTCTGTTCTGAGAATGTTTTATGAAGCGGGGTACCGTCTGCATTGGGTTTCACTCAGCATGTATGCCGGCTATTATTATCGCAAACTCAGCGGACAGCCGATGTGGCTTGCCGACGGGAAATTTGATTTCCGTCAGATCGACAGGGAACTTTCCAAAAGACTCAGCTACGCTCCGGAATGTCCTTTGATTCTTTCCGTCTGCCTGCATCCATACGAGAGTTTTGCGGAAGTGCATCCCGAATCCGCCTGGCGGGATACGAATGGGAAACTTGTCCGGATTGAGGCAATCAAGAACCGGAAACGTTATCATGCGTCTTTTACTTCGGAAGCGTACCGCCGCGAGGCGGGCAGAGCGCTTCGTGCACTGGGAGAATACCTGAAGCAGTCGCCTTACGGGCGCAATGTCATCGGAATTCATCTCCGTGAGGGCGGTGATACCCAGTGGTTTCCCTGGAATCACAGGAACTGGCAGAAGTTGAATTTCGATTATTCGGAAGGCAGCCTGAAAGAGGTCAGGGAGCAGATCCGCCGTCTGTACGGCAATGATGTGACACGCTTGCGCGAGGCATGGCAGGACGCGGGAGTCACCTTTGAAAACCTGACAATTCCGCATGAACGCGAATGGGAACCTTATGCAGATACCCTGCTTGACAGTACCAATGGGCGAGAGCGCCGCCTGAGCGATATTTCCCGTGCCGTCTCCAGCGCTGTTGCCGATACGGTCAACCATCTCAGCGGCGAATTCAAAAAGGGAATAGGGAAACCTGTTGTGTCAATGATCTATTATCCCGGTAATGCGACGGAAGCATTGATGCGTGCAGAAAATCTGGATGGAATCGTGGCCGTCCCGTTTTACGGGCAGTACCGCAAACCCGGCAAGGCGAATTTTGTGGAACAGCCTGTCGGCTCTTTCCGGCTCAACAACAAAATATTGCTGACTGAAATTGACCACCGTTCCGACTTTTCCGAACTTCTTCCGCGTATCGGCGGTTATGACCGCCGCGGGCTTGGCGTTCCTGACGGGGCGGATGCATTCCAGAACCAGCTTCGCCGCGACCTTGCATTCCCTTTGACGCAAGGAGGATATTCCTGGATTCTGACGATTGCCGGTTACAATACCTGGGCGGGCGATTATCAGCGCATTTTGCCGGAATATCGCCGGGCTGTCCGCCTGATTACCGCCCAGCCCGTCAAAAACGACTGGGGGCAGATCGCATTCTTTGAGGATAAGCACAGCCGTGAGAGTTCCGGCAGAAGTTACGGCTTCATTTTCAATACCTACCGCCTGCCGCGCATCGCACTGCTGCATTCGGGCGTGAGCTTCAACGATTATCTGATCGAAGATATCGGCAATCCTGCATTGCCGAAATATAAGATCTATCTGTTTGCGGATGCAGTCAATCTCACGGAGGAGCAGATCGGATGGATCGAACGCACGCTTCAGAAAGACGGCAATATACTGGTATTCACATTCGCCACAGCGCTGAATGCACCCGGCGGGTTTGAAAAGAATATCCGCCGGCTTGCCGGAATGAATGTCAGGAAGGATTTGAAGAAGAAAGTGCGGATGCAGTATGCGGAAAAGCATTCGCAGGACCCGCTTTCAGCAGGACTGGATACCATCAGGATCGAACAGGGAGAGAGAATGCCGCTTTTTTATGTGGATGACCCGGATGCGGTTCCACTGGCGTGGTATGATAAAAATCCGGATCTGGCTGCCGCTGCGGTCAAACGCCATAAAGACTGGACAGCGGTTTATGTGGGCCCGGGAACGTTTTCTCCGGAATTTCCGCGAGCTCTGGCTGCGGAGGCAGGAATCAAACCGGTCGGGCCGCTGAATGACGTCACGGTGGCGGGAAACGGCATTATCGCCGTTCATGCGGCTGTGCCGGGGAGCAAAACGATCAATCTTGCAGGAAAAGTCAATCTGATGGATCTCTCCACCGGGCAATGGGTGGCATTCGGAACGGACAAATATACATTTTTCATGAAATTCGGAGAAACAAAATGGTTCAAGATCGCAAAATAATCAGACGGGTGCGTCTTGCGGATGTCGCCGCGGAAGCCGGCGTGTCCTCCATGACGGTATCGGAAATTCTGCGCCCGCGCAACAGCCGCATTCAAGTTTCGGAAAGGACGCGGCAGAGAGTTCTGGAAGCGGCGAAAAGACTGAACTACCAGCCGAATCTCCAGGCGCGTTCGCTTGCAGACGGGCGAAGCTCCCTTGTCGGCATTCTTTTCAATTCCCTGCGGGACCCGTTCTTTGCGGAACTGCTGAACCATCTGGAACAGGAGCTCTGCCGTCATAATCTGACCGGCATCTACGCTTTCTGGTCCGACTACGAACACTTCGAACAGGCATTGAATACAGTGATCTGCAACAACGTATGCGGTATCGTGACCAGCCATGACGATCTCGGAGAACGGATTCCGGATTCGATTCCGGCGGTGGTTTATGGTTATCCGCATGAAAAATACGACAGCGTTTATCCCGACTGGGAAAAGATCATGGAAATGATTTTCCGTCATCTTTATGAACGCGGATACAGGAAATTCGGTTATGCCGGGCATTGGGCAACTCAGAAGACACGCCAGGATCTCCTGAAAGAAATTCTGCTGAGAGAAAATCTGCCGGTCAGAGCCAAATGGTTTTACAGCGATCAGAATGTTCAGGATGTCGGCATGGCAGCCGCACGGAAGTTCCTGGAACAGAAAGAACGGCCGGAGGTGATTATTGCACAGAATGATTTCACGGCAATGTCGCTGATGAGCAATCTTCAGATCAACGGAATCAGAATCCCGGAAGATGTCGCGGTCACGGGAATCGACAACCTGTTCATCACGGCACGTCTCGCTCCGAATCTGACGACGGTTGATCTCGACATTCCCGCCATTGCAAAGAAACTTTCCTCCCTCCTGACGGAAAGGCTGCGTGAACCGGCTGTTCCGCATCGGGAAATCACGACGGAGTCACATCTTATAACAGGCCAATCATGTTGAAAGGAAACGGTGAAAATGAAGCAGAGCAGACCCCAGTGGAAATGTGAAAACATGGAACAGAAAACAAGGAAAGAAGAAGTCGAAAACGGAATTTGCGCCTATCCCGCTTTTTCCTTCTTCTATTTCTATCTTCATTCGATTGTTCGATTGTTCAAATGTTCAATTGTTCGATTGTTCGATTGTTTTCCCGTTCCTTCTTACTTCAAAATTCCTTGTTCTTCTGTTCTTACTTCGAGGGTGAAAATGAGAATTTTCACCCTGATCGAGCTCCTCATCGTGGTTGCGATCATTGCGATTTTAGCGGCAATGCTTCTGCCGGCATTGAACAAGGCACGGGCAAGCGCACATAAAACCGCCTGCCTGAATCATTTGAAACAATGGGGAATCGCAGCGTTCATGTATTCCGAACGCTATAACGATTACATGGTTCCCAGCAAAGTTGCCAATATTGAAAGCAGTCATGATGCGTCAAAAACGTCGCTTGTGAACTGGAATAATTACAAAAGTTCTTTCCGCGTGATGGTGATCAAATCTCCCCACGAGGATAATCCGAACAACTGGTCCGATTATGATTCATGGCAGGAGGGGAGATCAATCAACGGCTGCCCTGCCGTCAATGGAACGGAGCTGCCTGCCCGCAGAAACAGTTATGGCTTGAATTACAGCGTTGCTCCGGATCAGGGAAGTTCTGCAAGATGGAGACGTCTTTCGGAGGTAAGAAATCCGTCATCGGTTGTTCAGATTGCCGACGTCAGAAAAAGCGTGACCAGCGGATATGTCGCAGGTTTTTCGGTATCGACGATGGACCGCCTGGCATTTCGTCACATCAAATCCATCAATATTCTCTATGTTGCCGGAAATGCCGGAAGCAAAACGCAGCTGACGGCGAAAGACCTCGGCTGGTGAAAGGAAGGAAAGAGGATTTTCTTTCTGAAAAATATTCTTTCACAGTTGCCGAAGTCCGGAAGAATGGTTATATTAGCAGGGCAAACCTGAAACCTGTAAACATGAGGAGATCTTACCATGCCTTTTGAAAGCGGCAGCACAGCTTTGATGATATGCAGTCTCAGCGATAAAATGCCTGATGATTTTCTGGAGCGCCTTGCAAAATACAGCGCCGGTAAACTTGACGATGTCAAGGACGAGCCGACAGTCGGATGGGTCAGCGGGCGGCACCTGCTGGAAAGCGAAATCAGTGATATGACTTCGATCTGCGGCGGGCATCTCTACGTCAATCTCCGCAAGGCGGAACGCAAGATTCCGTCCCAGCTCCTGAAGGCGATCTGCCGCCGGGAGGAACTCGCTTATATGCAGGCGAACAACATGATCACGGTTCCGAAATCCGAGCGCAAACGCATCAAGGAGGATGCAATAGAGCGCAACCTCATGAAAATGCCGCCGACGATCTCCGCAATTCCGATTATTGTAGACCGCGCACTGAATGTGATGTATGTCGGAAGTGCTTCCATGGCGGGCTTCGACCTGATTGCGGCGGAGTTTGCGCGCGCCATGGAAGTCGAGCCGGTTCCCGTCACCATCACCGAACTGATGATCAAACTTTTCCGCGCCAGTGACACCGATCTGCCGAATCTTTCCTTCAACGGGCGCGATGAAGGGGACGCGGTTCCCGGACGCGATTTCCTGACATGGCTCTGGTATTACGCGGAGACCAATGAAGGGCGTCTCAAGATCGGGGAACTGGGAGATTTCCACCTCATCATCGAAGGCCCGCTGACTTTTGCGTTCGCTTCCGACGAAGCGCGCGGAGCAACGGAAAGTGTTCTCAAGAAAGGGTGCCCCCAGATTTCCGCCGAGGCGAAAGCGGCGCTCTCCGTCGGCAAAAAACTCAAAAAGGCGAAAATCCTGCTCGCCCATGGAGACGCTGAAAAGTGGACTTTCACATTCGATGCGGACAACTTCACGATGACGGGGCTGAATCTGCCGGAAGGGGAGGAGATGGAGCTGAACGCGCGTTTCGAGGAACGTGTCGGTTTCCTGCACACGCTTCACCTTGCGCTGGAAGAATATTTCAAGCTGTTTGCGCGCACCGTCATGAGCGAAGACCGCGCGGCGCTTGAAAAAGATATCAGGAAATGGGCGGAAGAACGCGAGTCGCTGTAAATTCAATATTTCAGGGAGAGGAGGCACCGTCATGGCGTCAGTATTCAATTCAAAGGCACAGATTTTGAAAATCTATGTTCCCGAACGCAGAATGAAAGATGACCAGCCGCTGTGCGAATGGATCGTCTGCCGTGCCTGCGAGCGTGGAATTGCAGGCGCAACCGTGATTCGCGGAAACGGCGGGTATTATCTGAACGATCCGGTCAAATCTCCTGAAATCATCAATATGCAGGTAATGCGCCCGGTAATCATTGAGATCGTGGACCAGCCGGAACGGATCGAAGGTTTTGCCGCCTTTCTGAAGAGCGAAGTCAGCCAGGTGCTGATGTGCCGCAGCGATGTGGATGTCTGCTTCAGCTGACTTGCCGGGACATCATTTCGCCGACTCGTAAATTTTCAAAACTCCGGGAACATTCGAGAGTCCGCCGTGTCTATGTGTTTACGTCGGATTATTGATGAAATGTTAACCGTAATCGGGGGAGTTTTGTAAAATGAGTCTGTTGAATGGGGAGATTCTCTGGAACCTGCTTTGGGTTCTTCCGTTGTTTTTTCTTATATTTTATGTCGGCTGGCAGAGGCGGAACGGTTTACTGAAGCGTTTTCTGGGGAAACGCGCGGATGACCCGTCTTATACTTCCGCCTCGAAAACACGCCGTTTCTGGAGGGCGGTTCTGCTTGCAGGCGCTCTGATTCTTCTTTTTGCTGCGGCGGCGCGTCCGTCCTGGGGCGTCAGCATCCAGCCTTATGCCGGACAGGGACGCGATATCATGGTGGTTTTCGACACCTCGCGAAGCATGCTTGCACAGGATGTGCGCCCCTCGCGCCTTGAACATGCGAAATGGCTTGTCCGTGAACTTGTAAAGATGAACCCCGGCGACCGTTTCGGACTCATTGCCTTTGCCGGGCAGGCTTTTCTGGAATGCCCGCTCACCATTGACAAGACCAGTTTCCTCGCATCCCTTGACGACCTTAATACGGATACGATTCCCGTCGGAGGCACCAATATTGAACAGGCGCTTTCCACGGCGATCCACGGTTTCCGCGCCGCGGAAACCTCTCATCGCGCCATTCTCCTGATCACCGACGGCGACGAGCTTTACGGGGATTCCGGCAAGGCTGTCGGTGAAATCATCAAACTCAAAATTCCGCTGTTTATCGCAGGTATCGGCGATCCATCCCAGCCGTCTCTGATTCAGGTTCCCGACGGACAGGGCGGACTTCATACGCTTAAGGACTCCCAAGGCAATATCGTGAAAAGCCCGCTGAACGAACGCGGACTCAGTATTCTTGCCCAGAAAACCGGAGGGATTTACGTGCGTTCCACGACGACCGATCCGGGTCTGAAAGAGTTGGAGGCGCGCATTCAGAAACTTGCAAAACAGGAAATCGACAGCGGTAAACAGACCCGCCCGATCGAGCGTCCGGTTTATCCGCTTGCCGGAGCATTCCTCCTGCTTTGCGTCTGGTTCTGTCTTTCGGAAAAGAGAATGAACGGAGCCGCGGCAAGAACCATGCTTCTTTTCGGGCTGTTCTTTGCCGGAGCGACTTCCTTCGCCGCGGAGGATGTTCAGCTCCCAAACAATACGGAAATGCCGGCGCAGGAAGTTTCCGCCCCGGAAGAAAGCGGGAAAGACAAGAATGCGACTCCTGTCGAACTTTACAATGACGGTCTGAAAGCGCAGGAGGAAGAAAAGAATGCGCAGAAAGCATTGAAACTCTATGAACAGGCAATCGGAACCGCAACGGAAAATCAGGAGGTCCGCGCCAAATCCTACCAGAATCTCGGTGTCATCAATCATCAGCAGGCACGTGCGATTTTCGGCAAGGCGCAGAAAACTCTTGCCGGACAGCAACTGGACGCCGCTCTCAAGGAGGTTGATCAGACCTTGAAACAGATTGCCGCTACTCAGGATATTTATAAAGAAGCACTGCGTGAAAGTTCAGAAATTCCTGCTGTTGCCAGAAATCAGCAGCTTCTTCTGATTGACCGTAAAAAAGCGGAAGAATTGAAGAAGAAAATTGAAGATCTGAAAAAGCAACAGCAGGAAGCGCAGAAAAATACGCAGCAGGCGAAAGATCAACAGCAGAAAGAAAACCAGCAGAAGCAGGATCAACAGCAGAAGCAGGATCAACAGCAAGATCAGCAGAAGCAGAACCAACAGCAGAAGCAGGATCAACAGCAGAAGCAGAATCAACAGCAGAAGCAGGATCAACAGCAAGATCAGCAGAAGCAGAATCAACAGCAGAAGCAGGATCAGAAGCAGGCAGATCAGGCAAAACAACAGACGGAAAAAGCCCGTGAAAGTGCTCAGAAGCTTCAGGATCAGGCAAAAGAACTAAACCAGAAAAATCTGGAGGAACAGGCGAAGAAGGCAAAAGAGGAACTTGACAAGGCTCGCCGGGCTCAGGAGCAAAACAAAGGCAAAGAGGCGGAAGAACACCTGAAGAAAGCCCTGGAAGAACTTGGAGGTTCATCCGATAAGCAGGAACAGGACAAGGACAGGAAAGATCAGAAGGACCAGAAAAAATCTGATCAGTCTGACAAGTCCGATGAAAACAAGGATAAGAACGACCAGGACAAAGAGCAGGACAAAAATCAGGAGCAGGACAAGAATAACAGCGATCAGAATAAGGATCGCAAGCTTCCGAAAGAATCCGCTGAACAACAGCAGACTCAAGCGGAAGAAGACAGCAAGGACATTGACAAAAATCAGGCAAAAGCTCTGCTGGACCTGATGTCCAATGACGAAAAACTCCTGAAAGATGAACTCAAGGACCGCATGAAACGCGCCCGCGGTATCCGTCCGATCGAAAAAGACTGGTAATAACAATAAGAGGCAGGAATTATGTTGCATCAAAAACTGAAGAAAATTATTCTGGCATTGGGTATTCTGGCAAGCGCTGCGCTGGTCTGTGCGGCGGATAAGGTGGAACTGTTCGTCACGCCGAACCCCGTTCTGGTCGGCATTCAGGCGCGGTTGACGATCCGTTCCAATGACGGCGCCCAGAATAATTTCAGCAGCAGCCTGCCCGAAATCGAAGGGCTTCGCTGGGAGAGTGGAATCAGCAGCAGCCGCAGGGTCAGCATCGTAAACGGCAGACGTTCTTCGATTTTTGAACTCAGCATCCCGTTCACGGTCACGAAAGCCGGGAAATATACAATTCCTTCCATGCGCCTGACGCACAGCAGAGAACGCACTCAGCCGCTTGAGTTTCAGGCGGTCGAGCCGAAACTGACGAATCCGCAGGTGCCGCGCAGCGTACAGAGCGGAGTACCGTCCCGCCTGCGGGGAACCCCGCGGACACCTCAGCGTTTACAACGCCGCGCCGCTCCGCAGCAGGCGCCGGCTCAAGGCGGAACGCAGCAGGAAGAACGTCAGGACAATGAAGTTACGCTGGATGAAGCGATGTTTGCACATGCGGCGATTCCCGGCGACAGGAAAGAGTATTATGTCGGCGAGGAAATTCCGCTTCTGATCAATGTCTATATCCTGCGCGGCGCGCAGGCGCAGCTCTCCTGGCCGACCGTCAATTTCGGCGACCGTGATGCGGCGATTCTCAAGGATTATAAAGGCATCAATGACCAGAATCCCCATTTCGACCGTCCGTCGGAGTCTGTGAAAGAGGTGAACGGACGCCTTTACACGGTTTATTCCTTCAACACGGCATTCCGCCCGATTTCAGCAGGAAAAATGACGGTGAAAACGGTGACTCCCGGGGCATTGGTTGTGCCGGATAACCGTCCGTCCCGCACGGATTCCATGTTCGACGATTTCTTCGGCGGCAGTTTCTTTTCGCGCGACCGCCAGATATCCCGCACTCTCCAGACCGAACCCGTCGATATTACGGTGAAAGCGCTCCCGCCAGTCCCGAAAGGACAGTTTTTTACAGGGCTTGTCGGTTCATGGCGTTCGGAAGTCAGCATTACTCCGCCGCCTTACAAGGTGGGAGAACCGATTACTCTTAAGATCAATTTCCGCGGAACGGGTTCCCTGGACACCCTGCGCGCGCAGACTCTGGATCTGAAAGGATATCGCGTTTACCCGCCCGAAATTGAGAAGGGGCGGAATTCCGCCGAGATCCGCTACATCATGATTCCGACGGAACAGAACAACACGGGAAAAGACAACCTGACGCTTCCGCCTTATTCCACATTCAACCCGGAAACAGGCGAATATGAAGCGCAGTCATTCAGCCGTAAACTTGAAATCGAAAAAGGTTCCTATTCCGCGACATCCGTGGCGGCGGATTATACTGCTGCGCCTGCGGGAACCGGAACCGATGTGGAACAGCCTCAGCGCAGGCCGGAGGAAATCTTGTATCTCAAGCCGCTTGACGGCTCCGGCGTCCGTATGCCGCTGTTGAGAAATGTGCTGTTCACTGCGGTTCCTCTGGTGATTTTGAGTATGCTTTTCTGGATCATCTGCGAGATTGTACATCTCCGCAGGCAGGCGCTGATGAACGATCCGTCGATTCTCCGCAGGAATGCGGCAAAGAAGCGCAGAAGTGAACTGTTCGCCAGACTCAAGGCGCTCAATCCGCAGGAAATCCCGGCGGAAGCGACGGGAGATATTGCCGGCTACATCACGGACCTGCTGGATTTGCCGCAGGGAACCGATCTCAATGAAGCAGCGTCCGCCGTCAGGGAAAAATCTCCCGAACTGGCGAATATGCTTGAAGAAGTTGCGCAGTCCGCATGGATGCCGTCAAAAAAGACGCAGTTTACGGATGAGTTCAGACAGCGCCTGATCAAAGCGCTTTCCAAGCTTGCCGCACTTGCCGTCATTCTGGGAATACTCCCGTTGCAGGCGACGGGTGCCGATGTTTCGCTCGCAAAAGGCCCCGCCATTACGAACAATGCGGAAGCCATGACCGCTTACGACTCCGGCAAGTTCGAAGACGCCGGCAAATATTATGCGTCGCAGCTGGTAAAATCCCGTCCGTCCGCCCGTGTTCTTTACAATATGGGCAACTGCCTGTATAAACTTGGCGACCTGCCGAGGGCATTGATCTGCTATGAGCGGGCTTCGCGTCTTGCGCCGCGCGATTCGGATATTCTTGAAAACCTGAATCTCGTACGCCGCAAGCTTGGGCTGCCGGAAAAATACCTGATTGCCTCGCCTGCGGATATTCCGCCTTATCTGCGTGATTCCCTGCGCCCGGATGAGTGGATGCTTCTGCTTTCGTTCGGCGCGGCGCTGATTTTTATCGGACTCGGCATCAGGCGCCTTACGGAAAAACGGCTGCCGTTCAGGATTCTTCTGGCAGGCGGGACTGCCCTGATCGTGGTTTCCGCCGCGGCAGCGGCATCGCAGAATATGACGACCTACAACGAAAGATACGCGATTGTCACGGTCCGCAATGTTCCGGTCTATTCCCTGCCGTCCGAAAAATCGGGGCGCATTGAAATGAAACTCAAGGCGGGGGAGGAACTGACGATCGGTGAACGGCGCATGAACTGGGTCCGTATCCGTTCCGGCAATGCGGAAGGCTGGGTTCCGGCATCCGATGTCACAAGCCTGTGGACGCCGGGCAGTATTTCCAC
>DXVA01000031.1:12418-17216 GCA_019408975.1 Lentisphaeria bacterium
ATTTCCACGAATTGACATTTGCAAAAAGGGTGTTATAGTAACAGAAACAACCAAGGGGGGTAGTTATGAAAAAAACAACACTGTTTGCGGCAGTCGCCTGCGCGGCACTGCTTTCGTTCCAGGCGGATGCACTCGATCTCACGTTAAAGAACGGCGGAGTGCTTCCGAATGTCACAATCGTCAACGCGGCAAAGAACAGGGTCACGTTGGTCACGACCGCATCGGACGGGGAATCGACTCTGCGGAATATCCGTTTTTCGGAATTCTCGGATCAGTCTCTGAATGCGCTCAAGCAGTATTTCATGGAGAACATCAATTCCTACATGGAACCGGCACGTTCGGAAAAGAGAGCGAATTTCAATGCACTTCAGAATCTTCAGCAGTATTCGGCTGCGCAGCAGCAAAGCAATAATGCGCTCCAGCAGCAGGTGCTCTTTTCCGCAGCTCCGGCGATCCGTTTTTCGCTGAGACCGGTTTTCCCGAATCAGGTCACGACTCCGCCGGTTCAGCAGCCTGGCGGAAGCGGGACATCGAATCCGCAGATCATTCTGCCGACCTATCCGCACAACATCAATTTCCTTTCTCTGGGAATGATTACCGGCGGAAGCCTCGGGATTGCGACCTCGGCAAATGATACGGCGAGTCCGCTGGTCAACCATTACGGAAGAATCTATCTTTACGGAGTCAATTCACCGCAGAATACAGATTGGACCGGAACGGTTTACCCGACCACCAAGACCATTATCTTCAACGGCGTCTCTTATCCGTGTTATGCAACCAGCCAGGAAGTGGCGAATAAGGTCAGCAACAGCAACCAGTAAGCAGTTCGCGTAAAGATTTACCGGCAGAGAGCGGCGCTTCCGCTCCCTGCTTTTTTTTGATCATTTCCGGTTTTTCAAAAAAAATCTTTTTTCCCTGTAACCTTTCGCTGTATGCTGCGTTTACAGGGTGCAACAATATAACAGGGAGGAATGCAAAATGAAAAAAATCAACGACAAGATTCAGGAACTCAACAACGAAGACCTCGACATGGTCGTCGGCGGAGTGTTCAACCAGAGCTTCATCCAGCAGAATAATCTACAGGTTTTTACGGGAAAAAGCGGGGCGCAGGGACTCCGCGTCAGGATTCATTCCAGCGATCCGCTGGTCCGTGCCGTGATGGGGCACGACGTTTCTTTCATGGGGACATCTTCGGAAAAAACACTCCGCAGACAATTTTCAAAAGCGGAAGTGACCTCCATCGATATTCTGGACAACAATGGCAAATGGGTCAATTTTTCGCCAGACAAGGCAAAAGCCCTGCTGGGATGACGGAAACAGGAGAACAGATTCAATCATAATGCTGTCCGTGGCTTATTTTGCGAGCCCGGACAGCATTATGATTTTCAAAGCCTGACCAGAACCATACGGTCCGGAGTGAAGTATCCGAGATTCAGGCGCTGTTCATTCGGATAATTTCCTGCCGGATAATGTTCCGAGTGAACTCCCTGCGCATCGTTCCAGTAATGCTCGATTCCGAAATAGAATTCTCTGTCGCCAGTCATTGCGCGCGGGAACGCCGCCGTGATTTTTCTGCCGCCGTTTTCCTCTTTCAATTCGATATGCGCCGCATCGCAGGAATCAGATACGGAGCCGTCACTGCCGATGAAAATACGCCAGGGGGCGCGTTCGCCTTTGCAATCCATGAGAAACAAGGCGATCATGTCATTTTCTCCGACGTTGTCATTGCGGCGGCATTCGACATCAAATATTACGTTCTCAATATCCGCCGTCATGCTCCATGAGATATTGCCGGAACGGTAGACAGAGCCCGCCGTATGGACTTCCTCCTGCTTCCGCAGAAAGTCTCCTGCCGGAACTCCTTCCTTGAGTTTGATGCGGCATTCGGCAAAATCTTCCGCAAGGATTTCCTGCAGGACTGCAACGCGCCAGCGCAGCTTTTCCGGAAAATATTTGTAGACTTCCGCCTCGGAGTGATAGCCGAGGCGAGAATCCGCCTCGCAGAGCTCCGCCAGACGGAGGCTGTTTCCGATCTCCTCTTTCACGATGGCTTCCAGCCGGTCCAGAAGCTTTTCCGCATCCGGGGGAGAATCCATCAGGCGGTTTCTGAGAGAGTAAAATTCGAGGATATTGGCACCGGAACGGAATTGGATGTCAAGCGCCTCATACAATGAAGCATCAAGCATCCGTTCGGAACGATCAAGATACTCACGGACGAATGCATTGAGCTTTTCCATGCCTTTGTGCCAGCCGTCCGCAATTTTCCGTGTAAGAAGCATGGTTTCCGGGAGTTCATGGTTGAACATGGATTCACCGACGGCATCGCCTGCGGGCGCATAGTCCGGCTTCCACGTGCGGGGGAGCTGCTTCATGACCTGTTTCAAATGCAGGGGCCAGACCGGACCGTCGTGCATCGGGCCGTAATACTGGAACTGGATATCAAGCGGATAATTGGAGTAAGCCTCCGCGAAATCGTCCCAGATTTCAGCCATGTCCTTTGCATGTGCTCCCCATTCGCTGAATGCGAGTTCTTCGAGAAATTCCTTTTCCGGGCGCGTGAAATCTTCAAACGCGAGATGTCCCGCCGCCTTGTTCATGAGTCCGGGATAGTTTCCGAAATACCAGCATTGAATGACGTGCCTGACGCCGAGTTTCTTCATTTCCCTGTATTTCCGGTAAATGAGCCCGGGAACGGGAAGGAACGGGATCGTGGCGACTTCATGGGAACAGCAGACCTGAAGTTTTGCCGCCATTTCGCACCTGCCGCGCGCTGCCGCCGCCATGCGCCCGAAACGGTCGCTGGGCCCGACGCATGAGAGCCAGTAATCGCCGCCGTTCCGCACTTTCCCGAGCTGCTCCTTGTTGCACCCCGACTCAAAATTGAACGCGAGGATTACATCCTTTGTGAGTCTTTCAGGCATTTCGTAAATCCAGCCGGAAAGCTGATCGCGGTAAGGCATGTAAAGCCAGCTGATGAGTTCGGCTTTCGGATTTGCCGCATGCATCCCGTCCGCCATGGGAAGCAGTACCTTGCTCAGTATTTCCCCGATTGAGAGATCGCACCTGCCCTCACATGGGTTTTTCCTGTGCCCATAAACAGAAAGCGTACTCAGACAGGAGGTCGGACGTTCCCCGTGAGAAATCGTGATGAGCCCGCCGAGATCCGGCACCGCGGCAAAAAGACTGTTTGTACACTCATATAAATATCTTCCTGCTGCCTCCGAATTCGGGCAGAAGCTCGGCATTCCGGTATAGGCGAGAGGCCCTTTGAGTTCCGGGTGTCCTTCCGGACAGGGATTGGCTGCCCCCCAGTTGAAAGGCTCGATGCAGAAGACCCATATCTTAATTCCGTAGCGGCGGCATTTCATAACGGAACGCCGAAGCTTTTCGAGACGCTTTTCCGCATCCGGATCGCGCGGGTAAAAAGATGTCGTGCAGATTTCCCGGAATACAATCGTCAGCCACAAGCCGTTGACCCCTTCCCTGGCAAGGCGGTTCAGGTATTCTTCCGGGTAATAGTCGATTTCATCCATCAGTTCGTCGCGGTTGAACGGGGGACGTTTGATCGGGCCGAAGAAACAGCGCGAGATGCGGTTTTTCAGCCACGGGTCACGGCGTGTTTCCCCGAGTTTCAGGAAAGGGGCGCGGCTTCCCGCGAGAAGATCCTCCAGATAGTAGACTCCGCGGCGGATTCCCTCGGTATCGCCGGCTTCAATAGTGATTTTGTCAGGTTCGACGATGACGCGGAAACTTTCTCCTTCGAGATTCCCGGCTTTGCGTGTTATGACCGGTGCTGCGCCGGGAACGAAAATACCGGCTTCCCGAAGAAAACGGACCATTTCCTCCGTTGCGGTGACGAGCAGTTTTTCCGGATCGGGAAATTCCGCGCGGAAATCAAGCCCTTTGCGGAAGTCCGCCTCGTCTTTCTGCGGTTCCAGGTTCAGGTTCCAGTAAGGGCGGAACTCCGGTTTTCTGCGTAAAGCTTCGACAAATCGCGGCTCCCCCTGAGGAAACGGCGGCGGCATATTTCTGATATCGATCATAAAATTGGATCTCCCTGTTTTCCGGATAATGTAATATTTCTCCGCGGGGATTGCCACCCTTTACGGAGAGCCTTGCCTGATCTTCTTCATTGTTTTGCATACTTTCTTATGAAATACTATAGCGCTATGCTTTCATAAGTGCAAGCGGTCTGACCTGAAGTTTACAGATAATGCCAGAATGGTATGGCGGGTAAGTTCCTGAAGACGGCAAACTTGTTTGCCGAGGTGCGGGTGACTCTCACCTGCCGCGGAGTATGAGGGTGCGCAGCCCTCATGTCCTTTCCCCCTCCGGCGGCGGTTCCACCGCTAACGGACGAGAAGCGAAGCTTCGAGAGCCGACGGGACACGGCATCATAGCGGAAATTCCGCCGGAGCTCTCGAACTTGATGAATCAAGTTCTCGCCATTGAGCGGATTGGACCGCTCCGGCGAGGGAGATTTCGCCTGCGGCGACCAGCCTGCGCGGCTGGACTGCGGCAGATGCAAAGCACCTGCACCAAAATATCTTATAAAGACGGCAAACTCGGTTTGCCGGGGTGCAGGTGGCTCTCGCCTGCCGCGGAGCATGAGGGTGCGCAACCCTCATGTCCTTTCCCCCTCCGGCGGCGGTTCCACCGCTAACGGACAAGCACCAAAGGTGCGAGGGCCGCCGGGACATGGCATCATATCGGGAATTCCGCCGGAGCTCCGGATATTTTGTTTCCGAGGAAAACTTTCCCCGTAAAAGCTTGACAAAACCGACTTGCGAGTCTATCT
>DXVA01000031.1:17226-23152 GCA_019408975.1 Lentisphaeria bacterium
TTGATACCGTTTTTCAAAAGGGGGGAGAAAATCGGGATGAAGGGGCTCAGCACTCATTTTCGCAGGGCGATGAATCATGCGCTGTCACTGATGGCGGCGGCAGTGATCATGGCTTTTTTCTGGTGTTTTTTCCGGCTCCCCGATGCCAATCTCCTGATGGTCACATTTGCATTTCTTTCCACTTCCGTGTTATATGACGTGGATGGCTGGAAAGATCGCCTGAAACTCTCCCTGATCATGGCGCTCTATGCGTCGGCGCTTCAATTTCTGATCGGAATCTGTTACCAGGCAAAGTTCCTGCAGGTCATCCTGCCCGCTCTCTTTTCGTTTTTCACTCTGCGTTCGCTCGACAACCGGTGCGCCGCATGTGCCGTGATCATCGTCGGGTACCTCGGATTCTTCGCTCCGGGCGGTTTCATGCCGTCCATCGACCGCGCCATCGGGATTTTTGTGGGCGTGATCGCGATCATGCTTGCCACGGCTCTGGTCGGGCTGGTGCATCTGCGCCACGCCTACATCTCGACTTTCAGCAAACCGTTTACTTTAATCGAAGCATGGCGCATTACGCTGATGCTCGGATTCGGGACGTTTATCTCAAATGTCCTGAAACTCTCGCAGGGACCGTGGATCATGCTGACCATTGTCTTCATCTATCTGGCGGTGAATGAGACGCAGGATCACGTCTATTTTTCAAAGCGGCGCATTTTTTCGGTGCCGCTCGGGCTTTTTCTCGGAGCAATGTATATGAGCTGTCTCGTCTATTTCAACTATCAGTTCATCTACCTGATTCCCTTTCTCGGCGCACTCGGATTTTTCATTCTTTATTATTATGACGATTATTTCTTTTTTACCGTGATGTTCATGGTGGCGTTTTCCATTTACGCCGATTGGGCGACCGGCGACATGCATCAGTTCCATATTCGGGAAATGATCCTTTCCCGTTCGCTTGCAACGGCGATCGGGATCATCCTGCTGCTTTTGTTTCAAACTTATTTCCTGCCGGAAGCCGGGCAGAGAAAGGCGGATTCCGTATGAAAAAAATTCTTGCTTTCCTGAAACGTTATCTTCTTGTATTCAGCGTGATAGTGATTCTCGCCCTCGGCACGGGATACTGGTTCTACTGGCATTTGAAGCCTTTCACGCAGAATGCCTTCGTGTTTGCGAATACACGTCCGGTCTCGCCTCTGGTGGAGGGATTCATTACGGAGATTCATGTAAAGAACAATCAGTTCGTAAAAAAAGGCGAACCGATGTTCACGATCTTCCAGCCGCCGTATCAGCTGAAGGTCAGGGAACTGGAGAATGAGATCCGGTCGAAGGAAGCGGAGCTTCGCAGCCTGCGTGCGCAGATCAAAAGTTCCGAAGCGGAAATCCGGCGTTACAAGGCGGAGCTCGCCAACAATAAATACCTTTCCGAACGGGCGAAATACATGTATGGAAGCGAGGCTGTTTCACAGGCTTACGCCGAGGAGCGGCTCCGTGCGATGCAGGCGTCCGAAGCGCAGGTTGCCGCCACGGAACACGCGGTAGAAGCATTGACCCATCAATGCGATTCCGTGACGGCGCAAATCGCGAAACTGAAAAATCAACTGGAGTTAAGCCGTATCTGGAACGAACTCACGGTTGTGCGGGCGCTGAGTGACGGTTATATTACCAACATGACGATCACGCCCGGCGGTTATTACAAGCCCGGCGATGTGCTGTTCGGCTTCATTGATTCGGAAGTCTGGTGGGTTCAGGCGAATTTCAAGGAGAATGAACTTTCGGAAATCAAGGAGGGGCAGCCCGCGAAAATCTGGCTGTGGCAGTATCCGGGACACGAATACAAAGGCGTGGTCGAAGCGGTCGGATGGAGTGCCGAGCGCCGCGAGATGTCGCGCGAAACGGGGCTCCCCGTTGTGAAAAAGGAGAACGAATGGTTCCTCCTGCCGCAGCGGTTTCCGGTCCAGATCCGGATATTGAACCCGGACAGGGAGCTTCAGCTTCACCACGGTGCGAGCGCATACGTGGAAGTGGAGATTCCGTCGCGTCCGGTGCGCCAGTTCTTCTGGGAAGTTTTTTTGTGGTGGTAAGCGAAGGAAAGGCTGTGTTATGTGGAAAATAATCCCGGTGTTTCTGCTGCTGGCGCTCTGCTGCGCCGGATGCCTTGCGCGTCCCGTGGAAAACTACCGGAATCTCGCCGATTTCAAGGAGAATTTTCAGAAACTGGACATTGCCGAACTCTCGAAGAAAAAAATTCTTACGCTTCGAGACGCACAGAAAACGGCAATTGCGAACAATCCGGATTACATCGCGGCATATCATGCGGTTTCCGCCGCGAAGTTCCGCTATTACCGTTCCCTGAGTGCATATCTGCCGGCCGTTGACCTCAATATGAGTGTCGGGCAGTCGCTGGAAAACAGCCGTGACCTCCGGAATCCGCCGGAGGGTGTCGTGCCGCGGGAAAATCATTTTTCGACGGATGTCGGACTCCGCGCCTCCTACCTCATATTTGACGGCCTGGCGCGTGAATTCGCGGCGTTGATCGCGCAGAAGGAATACAGGAAAAGCGTCGCGGAGGACGAAAATATCAAACGCCTCCTGATCCGCGGCGTCGCCTATGCCTACTACGATGCAATCCTCGCACGCGAAGCGGAACGCATTGCCGAGGCGGATTTAGCATTTCAGACCTCCTCCCTGCTTCAGGCGGAGACCCGCTACAAATACGGCAATGTCTCCAAGGCGGCGGTGCTGAACTTCAAGATTCTTGCGAATGCGGCGCGCAGTTCGATCCTGAATGCACGCTACCGCGGCGAAGTCGCCCGTTTTGCCCTGACTGCGCTGATGGGGTATCCCGCATTGGATTTCCCGAAGGAGCTGGAGCTGACACCGCTTGAAATCAGACCGGAGGAGCTCATGCTGGACCTCGATACATATCTGGACATGGCGATTGCAAACCGCCCGGACCTCCGCGCGGCGCGTTTCATGCTGGAAATCGCACGCTGCCGGACGTTTTCCGCCTATTCCGGCTTCCTGCCGGTGATCCATGCCTATCTCGGACTGGATTTCAACGCAAACGCCTCGAAATACGGGGCATACCGTGTGCATCACTCTTATTACAACAATGCGGGGTTCTCCTACGGCGTGACCGGCGGATGGAATCTGTTCAGCGGATTTTCCACATACAATCTCCTGCGGGAAAGCAGAGCGATGGAGCAGATGACGCGTTTCAAACTCGACAGCGCGTTTCTGAGCGTAGTGAATGAAGTCAAGGATGCCTATGCAAATTATAAAAACGCCTATGAACAGGTTGCGATCTACCGTGAAATGATGAAGTGGGTGTTTGAACAGCGCCAGCTGGTTCAGGTGGAATACTGGGGCGGACGCGAAACGATCACACGCCTGAACGGAGCGCAAAGCGATCTCGTCAATGCCGAAGGAAAACTTGCGATCGCCGCCGTTGAGCTGAACAAGGCGATTGCCCAATTGAATGCCGCCGTCAATGTTTCGTTTGAGGATGAACTGGAACACCAATATCCCCAGCCGGATTCCGGCACGCCTCTGGACTCCCTGCTGAACTCTCTCGACCGTCAATTCAATGCGCCTGTCGAGCCCGCCCCGTTGAAGAATCCCGTCGTGAAAGGGCTGGATTGAACAGGCAAAACGTTTCCGCCCTTTTTTTATATTCCAGTCATAGAAAAAAGCCGTTTAGCATGGGAACCAAACGGCTTTAGTAAATCACTCAAAAAAACGGATCAGATATTGCGGTAGCTGTCCCATTTCGGGTCATTCACAAATGCGGATCTGTAGTAATCCTTGAGCGTGAGCTTTGCGGCTGCTTCTTCATCGACGATGACGGTGCAGTCCGGATGGAGCTGGATCGCGGAACCGGAAACCATGGAGGTCATCGGGCCTTCGATCGCTTTCGCGATGATGTCGGCTTTGCGTGTGCCGGTGACGAGCATCAGGAGGCTCTTGGCGTCAAGAACCGTTCCGACACCCATTGTGAGGGCGCGTGTCGGCATCTTCTCGCCTTTGGCGGGATCGAAGTAGGGACCGTTCTGAGCCATCGTGACAGGGGTCAGGTTGACGGCGCGGGTTCTGGATGAGAAAGAGGATGTCGGTTCATTGAATCCGATGTGGCCGGAAAGACCGATTCCGAGGAGCTGAAGGTCAACGCCGCCGGCCTCTTCCATCAGGCGCTCGTATTCCGCACATTCGATTTCCAGATCTTCAGCCATGCCGTCTTCAAGATGCGTGTTGCGCTTGTCGATGTTGATGCGGTCGAAGAGGTGGAAGTTCATGTAGTAACGATAGGAATTTCTGTCCTCTGCGGCAAGGCCGACATACTCGTCGAGGTTGAAGGTCTTGCAGAGAGAGAAGTCAAGTTCGCCTTTCTTGTTCATGTCGGCGAGCTTATGATAAAGGTTTTCCATCGTGGCGCCGGTCGCGAGACCGAGTGTCAGGTTGGGTTTCTGGCGCAGAGCGTCAGCAATGATCGCAGCGGCAAGCTGTTCGGCTTTTTCCGCTGTCGGCATGATGATGACTTCCATTGAGTCTTTCTCCTGTTTATTTGTTTATAAATCGTAGAACGATTTGGGACCATCGTAGGACATGCGGCGGACCAGTTTCTCCGCGAGGTTCTGCGGCATCTGCCCGCGCAGCACGAAGATGCCGACGACATCGCAGAGGACGCGGCGGAACATCTCGAAACGGGATGCGTATGAGAGAATCTTGCGGGAGTCGGAAACCATGCCCGCAAAGTTGTAAAGCAGATCGACCGAACCGATATACTCAAGCTGTCTGCGCATTCCCACCGGCGTATCGTTGAACCACCAGCCGGAACCGAGACGGACCATGCGCCCGAATGAACGGGCGACTGTCGCGAGAGACGCCTGATGATGCGGATCAAGGCAGTAAAGCACGACTTTGAGCCGGTTGTCGAACTTGTTGAGGAACTTGCAGAGCGGACGGACAATGTCGATCATGTGATCGGAAACGTCGCCGCCGACATCCGGGCCGAGGGATTTGAACAGCACGTCGCGGACGTCGCGGACCGCACCGATATGCATCTGGAACACCCAGTTCGCTTTCGCGTCCATTTCCGCGACCTGAACAGTCAGGTAGGACATGTATTCATCAATTTCCGCCTGCGTAAGAGTCTTGCCTTCCATGGCTTTCCGGAATGCGCGGTCGGCATCTTCTTTCGTGGCGTCTCCGGAAAGCGGATATTGGATGCCGTGGTCGCTGGCGACGCATCCGCGCGCTTCGAAATATTCATGGGACTGACGGAGGACATCCACGAGTTCATCAATGCCCCTGATCTTCACGCCGAAGCGGTCTTCAAGTTTTTTGATGTAGGCGGGGAAAGTCGGCTGGTAAATGTTGACAGCCTTGTCCGGGCGCCAGGTCGGGCGGATCACCTGTCTGTCGAATGCTTTGTTGGCGGCTTCATGGTGTTCAAGGGTATCCGCCGGATCGTCCGTGGAACACATGGCTTCGATATTCTGCGCCTTCACAAGTGTCTGGGGAAGTCTTGTCTCAAGGGACGCGACAGCCTTATTCCAGAGTTCCTCCGCCGTTTCCGCGGAAAGCAGGGCGTTTTCGATGCCGAGACTGCGCCGGAGATCAAGATGAATCCACTCGTAGACCGGGTTGCCGACGAATTCAGGAAAGACAGCGGCAAGTTTGAGCCATTTTTCTTTGTTCGTCGCCGTTTTTCCCGTGATGAATTCTTCGGGAACGTTCCGTTTGCGGAGCATTTCCCACACATAATGATCGGTTGCCGCGCAGAGCTGCCAGGGGTCCGTATATTTCCGGTTTGCCGCGATTTCCGCAACGTCCGCATGGTTGT
This sequence comes from Lentisphaeria bacterium, assembly GCA_019408975.1. Taxonomy (GTDB): domain Bacteria; phylum Verrucomicrobiota; class Lentisphaeria; order Victivallales; family UBA1829; genus UBA11452. The sequence goes on from DXVA01000031.1 coordinate 23,060, forward strand.
GCGCATCAATGACGGGGAGTCCTTTTACAGTTTCAAAGAGTTCCGCGCCTACTTCATTTCCGATCAGGTATTTGTCATCCAGAAAAGCCATGA
>DXVA01000310.1 GCA_019408975.1 Lentisphaeria bacterium
CAACCATTCCGGCTGTGATTTCAGCGGGGACGAGATGGAGGTCCGGCGTCTTTTTGGGGCGGCCGGCGCGTTTCATCAGGTCAAGCTGGGCTTCGACCTGTTTCTTGACGATTTCGTTTGCGAATTCCATTGCCGCGACCAGCACAGATTCCGGAAGTTCTTTTGCATCGCCTTCGATCATGATGACCTTGTCCGGAAGTCCGGCGTAGATCAGCTCCAGAGAGCTCTTCTTCATTTCGGCATAGGTCGGGTTGGCGACAAACTGCCCGTCGATGTAACCGACGCGGAGAGCGCCGATCGGTCCCATGAACGGGAGATCGGAAAGACAGAGCGCGGCGGATGCGCCGAGAATGCTGAGCACGTCGCCTTCGTTTTCTCCGTCGGCGCTGAGGAGCAGACCGGAGATCTGGACTTCATCGAAGAAGCCTTCGGGGAAAAGCGGGCGGAGCGGACGGTCCGTCATGCGGCAGGTCAGGATTTCCTTGTCGGAAGGACGCCCTTCGCGTTTGATGTAGCCGCCGGGGAAACGTCCCGCTGCGGAATATTTTTCACGATAGTCCACCTGAAGCGGGAAGAAATCCTGTCCGGGTTTTGCCGCGCCGGAACATGCCGCCACGAGCACGGTCGTATCACCGAGCCTGAGTGTGCAGGAACCGTTTGCGAGTTTTGCGATTTTTCCGGTGGAGATCTCAATGTCTTTTCCCGGGCCGATGTTTACAATTACTTTTTCTTCCGGCATAATGCCTCCCTTAAAAATTCCGGTTCCGACGCAACTGCGAAGAACCGTTTGCGGACCAGATCGGGGCCGCAATCTGTTTGTATGAAAGACGCGGGAGGAATGGGGGGAATCCCCGTGCGGTCTGCTGCGGAATAGCGGTATCAGACTCCGGGCTTTTCCATGCCGTCCGGGGGCTGATACCGACCGAATTCCACAAAGCGAACCGTCTTTGAAAGCGTTCCAGCCTGCATCTCGTTCGATTGTTATGCTGGTTAATATAACACGGTCTTTTTAAAAAACAAGCAGTCACCCGCAAAAAAGATTGAGGGTGACTGATGCAATAAAAGTATTCTTCAGCAGAATTACTTGGAAATTGCGGTGCCGCGAATTCCGAATGCTTCGGAAAGTTCGAGGTATTTCGCATGGTTTTCGGATGCAAGATATTTCAGAAGACGTTTTCTTCTGTTGACCATTGCCATGAGTCCGCGTCTCGTGCTGTGGTCTTTCTTGTTTGCGCGCATGTGCTCCGTGATCTCGGCGATACGCTGAGAAAGGAGAGCGATCTGAACTTCCGAAGAACCTGTATCACCCTCTTTGCGGGCATACTTTCCAATGATTTCCGATTTAGTAGCTTTTTCCATTTTGTCCTTTTCCTGATTTTTGTGCGAAGGCAAGTAAGTAATTTACCGCATGATTCCACTTTTGCAAACCGAAAAGTTCTTTTTCTGAAATTTTTTGGTGTTTTTCAATCGTGTCTCCATGAAAAACTCAAAAATTCCGTCGTTTCAGTTCTGCTTCCACGGGGATACGGGCGTAATGCCGATCATCGAGGGGATGCCGTCGAAATGAAGCGAGGCGTCGCCTTTTGCCCAGAGAATCAGGCGCCAGACACGCGGAACGGACGATTTGCCGCAGTTTATCGTGACTTTCTTTACGGGGTCCGGTGTCTTCTGCCAGTCGCCCGCCGTCCAGGGGAGACGCGCCACGGATGTGGTCAACCCCTCCAGCTTCGCTTGAACCGTGCCGGCTTCATCCAGGATATTGGCGCCGAAAGATCCCTGATGGATGCCGCGCATGGTGAATGTGAATGACTCCACGCCCGCGGGGATGGTGAAATAGAAGCCGCGCATTCCGCCCGCGCTGATATCAGAATCCGCGTTCACTTCCGCAAAGGCATCGAAGGCGGGGGATACGTTGACAGTCCATGATGCGGTCATGTCGTCGTTGATTTCAAGCCAGACCGTCTCCCCGCGCCTTGCCTCCAGAGTATAGGTTTTTCTTATGGGATTCTCAATAATGCCGGTGTCTTCCGCCAGTACTTTGCCTGCCGCGTTCCTGAATTTCAAATTCCATACAGGGGCGGCTTTCGGGCGCGCACCGCATTTCGTCCGGGTCAGTGTGACCTCCGGGCGGTCGGCGTTGACCTGAATAACCAAGCGTTTGAAGTCCGGGCCGCGCAGGCGGAAATCCATGGAACGGGGCTGGAACAGGGCTTTTGCAACCGTTCCCAGGTCATAACGATAAGGCATATCGGGGTGCGCGGCATTCCAGAGGGAAAGCCCGTCGAGCAGCCCCGCCACGGTCGCCATATCCATGGAGAGCGCTTTGCCTGCCGCATCCAGCCCCTGATAGGTGGCGGAGTCCATCACTTTAGCGGCGATTTCAAACATCCGCCGGTTGCCGCTCAGATTGGCGGCATAGATGACCCCCGGCGCGATCAGGAGATTCAGCCCCGGCGCCGGATTGTTGTAAGCCTTGCCGTCCCATGAGGCGCCGTAGGGCCAGGCGCAGGTATTGTCGTTCCATGCCGACACGAGCCAGTTCACGCCGGAAACAATGGACTTTGCCGCCGCCGGGTCATGCGTGACGCGGTGATACTGGGAGAGTCCCTCCAGCAGAGTTCCCATCAGAAACGGCACGTTGCCGAAGGTGTCGGGATGTCCTCCTGCATGGTCTCCGGGCAGTTTGTGAGGCCATGCGCCGCCTTTCCGGAAATTCTGCTCTTTCAGCGGAATGGAGGCGATGCGCCTGGCTGCATCGAGGTAAACGGGATCGGCTGTGCCGTCGTAAACCCCCATGACGGCGGTCAGGCTCCAGCCTGCACTGCGTTCATGCGTGCCGAGCCAGTGAAAATTCGGCGCCATGTAATTGACGATATGTTCTCCCATCATCAACGCCGATTTGAATACTCCGGCATTGCCGTTGAGCTGCCATTCCTTGACCATGCCGCGGGACCATGTATGCCCGTTTTCGGCGGAATATGCGTGATCGTAACGGTAAGTCCATGTAAAGTTTTTGACACGCTGGTAACTGGTTCCCGTATGCCCGATGGCGTGTTCGGCATTGCCGCCGATGTAATAGGGGTCCGGATAAGCGTGAACGATGTCCACATCCGCCTGATGCTGTGCGGCGGCGGAGGCAAGGCGCGCCGCTTTGCGGTTGCCTGTGCGGGCGAAGTGTATGAACAGCCCGTAAGCCATGTCATACTCATTGTTGCCCCAGTTGTGCCCGCGTTCGCCGTACCAGTCTCCGTAGTTGAAGTAGCCGAATTCGCGCTGGCGCAGTTTGAATTCCCAATGTTCATCCACAGCCTGTTTCATCTTCCGGTCATACTGATCGAAGGAATGGTCGTTCCCTGCGGATACGCCCTCTATCGCCTTTGTGCGGAAATACCAGTCCCGGTCAATGACCGCTACGACCGGCAGATTGGTCTCCGCATTTGCCTCGGCGGGTTCGGAACCGAAGTCGAAACGCAGTTTTTCCGTGAACGCCATTCCCCATTTTGAACGGTATTTTCCCTCGACGAACGGGAATTTGAGGTAATGCGGCAGATTTTTCCCGAATTCTTTTGAGGGCTGTTCCGGCAGCAGTTCCAGCGTTATCTTTTCTTTATCCGCTTTCATGCCTTTGGGCCAGCGGTAGGCGGCGTCGCGGATCGTTGCGCTGAACTTTCCACTTCCAGCCTGAACGGAGAGCGTTCCCATCATACCGGGTTTGCCGTTCAGCGTCCGTTCATCGGACTGGAAGTAACGCGCCGCTTTTTCTCCATGCATTTCCGCAGACTGCACCTTGCCGGCAGGAATGAAAACGAGGTCCAGACTGGTCAGATCGGAGAATTCGTGAGCCATGTTGGTATTGATCAGAGTCACTTCATAGCCGAGCGCGGCGGAATTCCGTTGAAAACGCAGGCGCGTGACCGTGCTGAACTGAGGTCCGATTTTACCCTCCGCTTTCAAGACAAACGTTTCGGTGCCGCTCTCTTCCACGTCGATTTTCACGGGAATGCCGCTGATAAGTCTGCCTGTTTCATCCGTCAGCCGGAGCGGTTGCAGGACTCCTTTGCCTGCGATGTCTACGCTCAAATCCGGTTTGACCGATGCCGTCAGGCTCCCGGTTTCAATGCGGTAGTCCGTTCCATTTTTCGTGAATTTCAGCGGAGACGCCGCCGTATTGCGCCGCACCTCGTTTCCGGCTTCCACGCGATAGACCGCCTTTTCCTTTGCCTTCAGCGGCGCGGTGAACTGTATCAGAACCCATTTCAGGGAGTGGTCGGGCCAGAATCCGGTGATGCTGAACTGAGCGGGGACCTCTTTGCCGGCGGGATCGACGACCCGCAGACTGTCAAGCGAAAAAATTCCGCCTTGCGGCAGCGGAAATCCGAAACGGACGGCGGCATGGCGGGCGATGCCTGCCTCTTCCAGAAGTTCCACCGCAACGGACTGTTTTGCCAGAGTGCCGGGCTGGTTCCGTCTGCCTTTGCTGTGAAATATCGGCTCCGGGCACGGGCGCGCAGGTTTGCGCTCCGGATCGCGCATTGTCACACTTGCGCCGGCAATGCCTTTGTCCGCCAGCGGCAGCAGCGCCACCTTGTCCGCATAGTGCCAGTAGTAACCTGCCGGTTTGCCAGCTGATGCCTGTTTGACTCCGGCATTTGCGGGAACCTTTGCCCCTGCGACTTTGAACGGGACGCCTTTATTGGCGACATCGGGACCTTTCTTCGCCTGAAAACGGATGGTGACCGGTTGTCCGCCCGTGACTTCCAGCTTTTTCATCACGCCCCTGTCATGGGTGGCGTAGACAAAATTGCCGTCGGGAGATTTTCCCCATACGCCGGGTACGGCTTTCCAGTCTACGGGGACTCCGTTCCGGTTCGCCTCGGCGAAATTGCCCTGGTAGATCAGTGTCCCCGTGGCGCTGAAGTTCCGGTATGCCGTATATGTGTACACATTCCGGTCGCGGTTGAGCGTTCCGCGCAGACTCATTGAAATGGAACCCGTCTTTTCAGGAATAAACGTAATCTCGAAATCTTCCCACTGATCCCCGACTGCCTTGCCCTCGTTGATCAGGTAGGTATTCAACTGTTTCCCCGCCTCTTTGTTCCACGGGGCGAGCATGGAGCGCAAGCCGTTTGACGCTTTGAAATCGCGGAATCCGATCTGCTGTGCGCGTCCGTCAAAATCCACTTTGACGCGGGGAGTCCCGGCGTAAAGCCCGCAGCACAGCGAAGCCAGCAGGAGAAAGAAAGTCGTTTTTTTCATTGGAAGCACTCCGCGATCGGCAGTTTCTGTT
>DXVA01000311.1:0-790 GCA_019408975.1 Lentisphaeria bacterium
GACGAGCGCGCATTCTATAAGAAGTTCGTGAACGAATACTTCCGGATCTGCCGTAAGGGAATCAAGAGCGCCGCTCCGCACAGACTTTATCTCGGATGCCGATTCGTCGGATTCCGCAATGCGGGTGCCGTCTCGGAGGCTACCACGAAACATTGCGACGTTTCCAGTGTCAATTCCTATGCGAACAGCATCGCGAACACGAACCGCGGCGACTTCCGCGACCGTCCGGTGATTATCGGCGAGTTCCACTTCGGAACCTATGACCGCGGCATGTTCTCCAACAGCCTGATGCCGCAGTATTCGCAGGAAGACCGCGCCGTCTCCTACAAGAGATACATGCAGGGCGCGCTGGTGCATCCGAACTACGTCGGGGCACACTACTTCCAGCTTCGCGACCAGCCGCTGACCGGGCGCTATGACGGCGAAGGCTATCAGATCGGTTTCGTTGACGTGGCGGACACTCCGTATCCGGAGATGACGAAAGCCGCGAGAGAAGTCGGCGAAAACATGTATCAGTACCGTGTGAACGGCAAACTCAAGAATGAGATGAAGTAAAAACAACTCCGGGCTGCTCCGGGATTCCCCCGGGGCAGCCGGAATAACAGGAAAGTGCTGCCGCAGCAGAAAAAATAAAAATCGGGGAGAGAAAAGATGAAGACATTCAGACAGATTCTTGCAGGACGTTTTTCCCGGAACCAGACAAATCACACCGTAAAAGAGGAGAGAGGAAAGATGCTGAAAATGAGGCGGGACAGGGCGGATTTCACCTTGATAGAGCTCCTCGTAGTAA
>DXVA01000311.1:800-5279 GCA_019408975.1 Lentisphaeria bacterium
AATTGCTATTATAGCAATTCTGGCGGCAATGCTGCTGCCGGCGCTGAGCAAGGCAAAAGCGAAAGCCATTGATATGCAATGCTTGAACAATCAGAAACAGATTGGGACATTGCTGATGATGTATGCCGGAGATAATCAGGATAAGCTGCCATGTTACACCAGTAATTTTTATCAAGGTACCAAAGCCGGCGGACAATGGCAGGATGTTACTTATTCTCTCGTAAATCCCAAAAGGTATTATAGTGCAAATAACAAAGACTGGATTCACTATGACTATCAGGGATCGGCACCTACACATCGTCCTTTTTCTCCTTTTGCATGTCCGGCCAATAAACGTTCTGAAGTGAAGGATACAGGAGGAGCAAGGCATTATATTGCAAATAAATATGTTTTTTCTAATCCGACATGGGGAGGAGAGAGAGACCTGTATGCAACACGTCAACTTACGCGTCTGAAAAATGCTTCTAGTGTTTGCATGGTCATGGATGGTGACCGTAAATCTCGGAGCTGGCTTTCTGTCGCCGTCCACATGAAAAAATTCATCAATGCTGATGATTATGCATCTGATTCAGAAGCGAAAATTAATTATGGCGGTGCTTATCGGCACCAGAATAACAGAGGTTTGAATACCCTTATGGCGGATGGTCATGCGAAACCGACTTTTGCAAAGGATATTCCGGAAGGATATGGCAACCCCGGTGGAAAATTCTGGATTGGTGTGAACTGAGGTTGTTTTGAACGTGCCATTCCAGAGGCGGCGACGGGGACGCAAACGCCGCCTCTGGAACTGGATTAAAGAATAGAGGGAAACGAGAAAACTGCAAGAGGGATGCTAAATCATAGAATTTCGGAGGATAAATATGAGGAATGTATTCACAGACGCTTTGAAAAGAAGAGGGGGGGAGTTCAGTGAAAATAGAGGCATTTTCACCTTGATAGAGCTCCTCATTGTGATTGCGATCATCGCGGTTCTTGCGGCGATGCTGCTGCCCGCTTTGAACAAGGCGAGAGACAAGGCAAAGGATATCAGCTGTTTGTCGAACATGCGCCAGCTCGGACTTTTGATGAATTTCTATACGGATAACAACAATGGACAGTTCCCGAAAGCGAGCGGGCTTTTGACTGGCGGTGCGTCCAGCTGGAATCAGCAGGGACGCTGGCAGGATGGTTTGTATGCCATGAAAAGCAATCAGAATTTGAAGAACAGACTGCACTGGAAGGTGGACGACAATACCACTCTTACCCGTCCGTATGATATTTTCGCCTGCCCCGCTTCAAAAGACATGCCTTGGAACAGTGGCGGAGTCATGGGATTTTTAGGACATTATCTGATTAACTCCTATATCAGCAATTATGGGATGGATGCGTGGGCGCAAGCTTATGCTGCATTCAACGTCAAGTCTGTAAAACAGCCGTCCAGAACAATGGAGCTTATTGATGGTGCCATGGAAAGACGAACCAGTTGCTCTACTCCGAGTATTGATACTCAGTCACAGCTTGTGGCTAATGGCGGAAAGCTTCGTCATCAGAGCGGCAAAGGAATGAATGCTCTTTTTGTTGACGGACATGCGGAAGCCGTGCCTTATATCAAAGTTCCCACCAATGTGTTGGCAAGTGATGGAACACCTTTCTGGGGAAATAAGAAATAAAAGTTTCCCTTTCACGCGAGAGGAAGCGCCGGGCATTCCAAGCGACCGGCTTTCCTCTCCGATGCAGAGATTTGCGGATGGTATTTTTCAGTTCAACGGTATTTTATTTGTAATATAATCATATAATTCAAAATACGAAGGAAAGTTTTTCAGTTATGAGTTTTATCAACTGGTGCGTCATGGTGATTCCAGTGGTCGGAATCCTGTGGCTTGCCGTATATTCGCGGAAATATGTGCGGGGCGTGGCGGATTATCTTGCGGCGGGCCGCGTTGCGGGGCGTTATGTGATCTCCGTCGGGGATTTGTCCACAATGCTGGGGGTGATTACGATCATCGCTCTGGTGGAACAGCAGTATCAGTGCGGTTTCGCGCTGAATTTCTGGAACCACATCATCATGCCGATTTCAATCGTGACCTCCCTGACCGGTTACTGTCTTTACCGTTTCCGCGAAACGAAAGCGATGTCGATGGGGCAGTTCCTTGAGATGCGGTACAACCGTCCGTTCCGTATTTTTGCGGCATCCCTGCGGACGATTGCCGAGATGCTGACGAATGCGATCGGCCCCGCCGTCGCCGCGCGTTTCTTCATCTACTTCCTCGGGCTGCCTCATGCCGTCACGGTCTTCGGCGTGGCGATTCCCTCCTTCGTCCTGATCCTGATTCTCTGCCTGGTTCTCGCCATGGTCGTGATCTGGCCGGCGGGACGGGTTTCCCTGATCGTGACCGACTGTTTTCAGGGGCTCATCAGCTATCCGATTTTCGTGATTTTCGTCTTTTTCATCCTCGGCGAGTTTTCGTGGTCCGCCCAGATCGCCCCCGTCTTGGCGAACCGTGTCGCGGGAGAGAGTTTCCTTGATCCCTACGACATCAATCAGCTCCGGGACTTCAATCTGTTTGCACTGGTTGTGACTGTCACGAACAACATTCTGAACCGTGCAAGCTGGATCGGCAACGACACCAGCGGCTGCGGAAAGAGCCCGCACGAGCAGAAAATGGCGGGGATCATCGGTTCATGGCGGAACGGTTTCGGTTTCCTGATGTGCATGATCATCGCCATCGGCATGATTACGCTGATGGGGCACAAGGACTTTGCCTCGCAGGCGAAGTCGATCCGCAATGAACTTTCCGCCAAAGTCGCCGCGGAAACCGTGGAGGATTCCGCGGTGCGGCGGCAGGTCGTCACCGCTCTTGCGGCGCAGCCGGAGATCGTGTTTCAGGAGGGAGAGAAGTTCTCCCGCGTGCACAATCCCGACACGGAGTATCTGAACAAAGCCGCGGACATCATCACGAAGCAGGAGAACGGCAACGCGACCTACCAGGGATTCCGCACGCTTTACTACCAGATGATGATGCCGGTTGTTCTCCGCAACATTCTGCCGGGATTCATGATCGGGCTGATCGCTCTGCTGATGATCATGCTGATGCTTTCCACGGACGATTCACGCATCTTCAATGCATCGTCCACGATCGTGCAGGATATCATCATGCCGCTGAAAAAGGAGCCGCTGACCCCGAAACAGCATCTGTGGTATCTGCGTTTCCTGTCGCTGGGCGTGGCGGTGTTCTTCCTCTGCGGCTCGATCTTCCTTGCGCAGATGGATTACATCAACATGTTTCTCACGATCATGATGAGCATCTGGTGCGGCGGCGCGGGCCCGGTGATGATCGGGGGTCTTTACAGCCGTTTCGGGACGACGGCGGGCGCGTTCGCTTCGCTGATCGGCGGCGCCGTGGTTTCGGTCGGCGGCATCGCGATGCAGCAGAACTGGGCGGAACGCATCTACCCGTGGCTGGCGCGCCTCGGCTACTGCGACTCGATCGACTATATGCTCCAGACGATTTCCGCGCCGTTCTCCCCGTATATCGTATGGAAAATGGATGCCCTCAAGTTCCCGATCAACTCCATGGAGATATTCTTCATCGCGATGATTACGGGAATCCTCTGCTATGTTGTCGTGTCGCTGATCACTTTCAGGAAGCCCTACAATCTGGATCAGATGCTCCACCGCGGCATTTACAGCATCGACGGCGAGAAGCGCATCAAGTCCCCGTGGACGTGGCGGAATGTGTTCAGCAAACTGATCAACATCACGCCGGAATACACCCGCGGCGACAAGATCATCGCATGGGCGGTGTTCTTCTACAGTTTCGTCTACCAGCTGCTGATCATGTTCGTGATCGTGGTTGTGTGGAACGCCATTTCGCCGTGGCCGAAAGAGTGGTGGAGCACTTACTTCTACTTCGGCAGCATCATCGTCGCCTGCGTTGTCGGCATCATCTCGACCGTGTGGATGCTGATCGGCGGCTGCATCGATCTGCGCCGTCTCTTCATCGACCTTGCCGCACGGGTTGACAATCCTCTGGACGACGGGCGCGTCGAAGGAAATATCTCCCTGATGGACCGCCAGAAGATCGAGGAGATCAAGGAGAAAACCGAACACTGATTTCATCCGGGCCGGCAGGAACGGGAATGTGGAAACTCTCTCCCCCCAAAAAAAACGCATTTCCCGACTGCCGGTTCCGGTTTTTCTTTTGTTCTCAGCCTGCTGATTTGACTTTTCCGGAATCCGCGGTATTTTATTCTTCAAAGGGGGGGAGGATCATGCGCAATGGCTGCATATGCCTCCAATAACAATAAGATCAAGGAGGCTTTTATGAAATTCATTCTCACTGCCGTATCGTCCTGTCTGCTCATGCTGCTTGCCGCCTGCGCGGCATCTACGGAGGGAATCCCGTCGGTTCAGGGACTTGATACGCCGCGTTATATGGGAAAATGGTATGAAATCGCGCGTATGCCGCACTCTTTTGAACGGAATATGGACTGCGTCAC
>DXVA01000312.1:0-1989 GCA_019408975.1 Lentisphaeria bacterium
GATGTGTATAAGAGACAGGGGACAAGAGCCGCCGCTTTCTGGAGAATGGTTCCGCTGGATGCGCGGGTCGCAACCGGTTTCTCGACCGGAGCCGCGGCAACGAGTTCCTCAAGCAGATTTGCGGGAACTTCGCGGTTCATCATCTTGGAAAGCAGAGCCGCCTTGTCGGGATTCGCTTCGACGAACTGCTGGAATTTCGCATCCCATGCCGCTTCCTCTTTTTCGAGTTCCGCGACACGTGCGTCGATCATATCCCTGACTTCCTGCGGGACATAGAACTCATGTTCCGGGAAGCTGAGCGCTTTCTTCGCCGCTGCAAGTTCTTCGACTCCGAGCGGTTCGCCGTGGCTGCTCGCCTTGCCCGCCTTGTTCGGTGCGCCGAATCCGATCGTGGTGGAACCGATGATCAGGGTCGGGCGCCCGTCGCTCTTCTTTGCTTCCTCAAGAGCCTTTTCGACCTGTGTGTAATCGTTGGCATTGGCACACTTGATGACGCGCCAGTCGTAAGCTTCGAAACGTTTGCCGACGTCTTCCGTGAATGCGACCTCGGTGGAGCCTTCGATGCTGATCATGTTGGAATCGTAGAAAACGATGATGTTGTCGAGCTTCTGGTGTCCGGCGAAAGAGGCGGCTTCATGCGTGATGCCTTCCATCATGCAGCCGTCGCCGGAGATGATGTAGATCTTGTTGTCGAGCAGTCCGGTGCCTTCAAGCCCGCATGTCGCGGCGGTGTATTTTGCGGCGACAGCCATGCCGACGCCGGAGGCGAAACCGGTTCCGAGCGGTCCGGTCGTGACTTCTACACCGGTCGTGTGCCCGAATTCCGGATGTCCGGGGGTTTTGCTTCCCCACTGGCGGAACTGCTTGATTTCATCCATGGGAAGTCCATAGCCGAAAAGATGAAGCAGGCTGTAAATAAGCATGGAACCATGTCCGGCGGAGAGCACGAAGCGGTCGCGCCCGAGCCAGCTGGGGTTCTTTGGATTGTGTTTCATGTGATTGAACCAGAGGTCGAATGCGAAGTCCGCACAGCCCATGGGCATGCCCGGGTGCCCTGATTTGGCTTTCTGGATTGCGTCTGCCGACAGAAGTCTTACGGTGTCCGCCGCAAGTTTCATCATTTTTTCGTTTGCCATTTAACTTTCCCTTTTTTGTGTTATATTATATAGGCAGAATAAATTATAAGGTGATACGATACTTTCATAAACGGAAAAAGCAAATTTTTTTCATACAAAAAAGGTGAGCAATGGCGGAAAGATTCATTACATCCACTTTGAACAGGAAGGACGAGGAGGTGGAGACCACTCTGCGCCCGCAGTCTTTTTCCTCGTTTCCCGGTCAGGAAAAGGTCAAGGAACGCATGGAGGTCTATGTGCATGCTGCAAGGTCGAGGAACGAGCCTCTCGGGCATCTCCTGCTCAGCGGCCCTCCCGGACTCGGGAAGACGACGCTCGCCTATATCGTCGCCAATGAAAAAGGATGCGGTATCAAGACTTCCAGCGGGCCCGTCATCGAGAAACCGGGGGATCTTGCGGGGCTCCTGACCTCGCTGAACGAAGGCGATGTGCTTTTCATTGATGAAATTCACCGCCTGAACACCACGGTCGAGGAGTATCTTTACAGCGCAATGGAGGATTTCTTCATCGACATCATGATTGACCAGGGGCCCGGCGCCCGGTCCGTCCGTCTGAATATCCCGCGTTTTACTCTGATCGGCGCGACCACGCGGCAGGGAATGCTTTCCGCGCCTCTGCGCTCGCGCTTCCTGCTTTCGCTCCGTCTTGACTATTATGCGCCGGAGGATCTCCGTGATATTGTCCTGCGTTCCTCAAAGATTCTGAATATCGAGATCGATGCCGCAGGTGCGCTGGAAATCGCACGCCGAAGCCGCGGGACTCCGCGTATCGCCAACAACCTGCTCCGCTGGACGCGCGATTATGCGCAGGTCAAGGCGGGCGGCAAAGTCACCGAGGAGATCGCGCACAAGGC
>DXVA01000312.1:1999-5276 GCA_019408975.1 Lentisphaeria bacterium
AGGCATTGACCATGCTGGACATTGACGATCACGGTCTGGATGAAATGGACAAGCGCATTCTGGAGACGATCATTGCGAATTTCAAGGGCGGCCCCGTCGGGCTGAATTCCCTTTCCGTGGCGATCGGCGAGGAGGCGGATACCATTGAGGATGTCTATGAACCTTACCTGATTCAGGAGGGTTATATGATGCGCACTGCGCAGGGGCGTCTTGTGACCGATAAGGCGTGGCATCTGTTCGGGCTTACGCCGCAGGTGCGCAGAAGTCGCAATCCGAAAGACGATCAGCCGTTCCTGCTGTAATGGAAACAGGAGACTTGAAAGCCGGGCAAATGAATCTGCCGTCTTTGGAAGTCTTGCCGTGTATGGCGTAACCGTATAAAAAAACTTGTTTTTTTCTGATTTGCCCCTTGTTTTTTCTCGTTTTTTGATTATAATAGATACCAGTTACTAATACTGGTATCTTGATGGGGCGGCAATGGATAAAAAATCTGAATACATTATTCTTTATGAGGAACTGAAGCAGCACATTCAGAACGGTGAAATCCCGCCGGGGAACAAACTGCCTTCCGAGCGCGCGTTCATGGAGACCTATCATCTCAGCAGAACCACGGTCCGCAGCGCCCTGGCTCTGCTGGAACGGGAAAAATACGTAGTCAAACAGCCCGGAGTCGGATGCATCGTCCTTTCGTCTTCGGAGAAGGAAAAGAGAGAGAAACTCAGAATCGGGATCTCTCTTTCCACGGTATCCGACCAGACCTATCAGACACTGCTTTATGAGGAGTTGATGCGTGTCGGCGAACGTTCCAACATTGATTTCATCGTCAGAAAAAACAGTGAACTGATTCAGGGGGAAGGCATCGACGGCGCCATTTTCACGACGGTAACGGTCAATGAACTCAAACAGATGGAGAATGATTACAGGAGAAAGTGTCCTGTGGTCTTTATCAACCGGATGCCGGTGCATCCGCAGTTCGCATATTTTGCAGTGGATTATGAGAACACGTCTCGAAGACTGGTATCGAGGCTGCTGAAAAACGGAGCGGAGCGCATTGCCATGATCGGTGGTGCGGATCACCTTGCCGGCAAGTATTTTGCGGATTACACCCGTTCGCAGGGCTGGCGCGCCGCATATGAAGAATATACCGGGCGTGTCCCGGAAGAACTGCTGTTCCGGACGGAGGAGCTGTATGCGGACCTGAATCTTGCCTGCCGCAGAATCGAAAAGGAGCAGCCGCAGGTTTTATTCGTTTCATGCAGCAGCCTGCTGTCTCTGCTCTCTGTGATCCTGAAGCAGTTGAACATTACCGTCGGAAAAGATGTCAGTGTAGTATGTTTCGACAATGTGGAAAGGATTGCGGAAAGCATGAGGATTCCGATTTCATATATCCGTATGCCCTTTGCCGACATGGTGGGGCGTTCGGTTGATTATATCGCCAGGGCGTTGCGCGGAAACTCGCCGGTTCCGAAGGAACTTCTTGAAGCGCAGCTTGTCGTGAATAATTGCCATTACCTGTTTTGAGAAAGATTTTCAATAAATAAAAACAATAGGGAGGAAGAAAAAATGGAAAGCAGACGGAGTCAGACACAAAAGAGGTTTCCGGGAGGCACGCGCGCAGAAAGGGCGAAAAGGGAGGCTTTCACCTTGATAGAGCTCTTGGTTGTAATTGCGATCATTGCGATACTGGCAAGTATGCTTCTGCCTGCCCTGAACAAAGTGCGTGACCGCGCGAAAGGGATTCAGTGCATCAGCAATCTGAAGCAGGCGGGCACTGGAATGCTGCTCTATGCCACGGATTTTGCCGATTATGCACCGCTCTCCTACGGCGACAGCGGCAGCGCCAATAAATACATGCCGGGCTGGGCGGGGCTCCTGGGAACGCCTATTGATTCTGCGAACAATAAAGATGTTGCACTGGGGTACATTCGGAACTGGAAAGTGTTTCATTGTCCTGCGACGACCAATATTCCCGCTCCGGACAAATACAATTCCGCCAATACGTACGGTGTCTGGGGGGACGGCTGGAACAAACCCGCTTCCCGTTTTGTAGTCAGTCTGTCGGGTAATAGGCAATTCGTCGCCTTGCCGCTGCGCCTCGTAGGGAAAATTTCCTCCACGATGTATGCCATCGACAATACGGACCCGAACCGTTCCGGCGGCGTCGATGTGAATACCGGTCACTGGGCTTCCACGGCATACAGTACCGCTTTGCGGCACAACAACACGGCGAATGCGGTGTTCTTTGACGGTCACGCGGGCGCCAATACGCGAGGCGATATCATCGGCAAAAAGATTTACCGCCAGAGTATGCAGCCGGCTTACTTCATTGATTCGACTGCTTATAGTGACGCACAGATCAGCTATCGCGGCGGTTTCTACGAAGGTATTCTGAGCAGTAATGCAAAGGTCAGTATCCACTGAAAGACAGGGACGGAGGAGGCTCCATGCTGAAACGCGGCATTTTATTGACGGGTATATTTTTCCTCTGCGTGTCACTCTCTGGTCTGGATGAGGGGAAATCCGCCGCTCTGAACCGGATGCGCGAGGCGAGAGCCGGCACGCTGATGCGCGGGCACTGGCTTGCAAAGCAGGACTGGAAAGAGTGTCTGGATCTGCTGGAGCCGGATGGCTCTTTCAGGGATATGAAAGAGTTTGAGAAGGAAATCCGGGCGAAGGAGCTGACGCGGAAAGAGTTCTCCTACACGGAACCGCAGAGCCGGATTGTCGCCATGACTTCGAAAGCGTTTCAGCGGCTCTGGACCATCTCCGAAGCTTTGCGCAAAGGTGAAATTCCCGCGGATCGCAGAACAGAGGTCAAACGTGCTCTTTACAGGGCGATTGAGCGTTACGGCGATATCGAAGTGAACCGGATCAACACGCATTCGGGACGCTGGCACGCCTCCTGTTTCTTTATCCCGACCGCCGCCGTCAATCTTTATTTCGCAAATTTCAGCGATATGAAAGAGGTTGAAAACGGGGTATGCAGGGATTCCGATACGCTCAAGGCGAATGCAATGCTGAAAAAACTGGCGTTTCAGGCGTGGAGCCAGCCGATGCGGAACGATGCGACGGATAGAAATATCGTTTCGCCGGAGCGTTTCCGCAACAGCACGTTCTATGTCGGCGGCAATGCTCTGGGATACCGTCCGCTTCTGGAGAGCGCACTGGTCATGAATTCGCCGGAGATGATGGATGTTGTTGCGGAGGTTGCGGGAGGAGCTCTCGGGATCACGTCGCAGACTACTGCCGGACAGTCTTTCTGGGATGAGGGATTTAC
>DXVA01000313.1 GCA_019408975.1 Lentisphaeria bacterium
CTCATATAGGGCGGAACCATCCCCGAAAAGTCTATGTGCGGAACCGCTTTCCGATAATTCTCCGGTGTCCATGGAATACGCCTCATCGGAATGCCGCCCCATGTTTCCATGGGCGAACGGGATGGGGCATGTTCCACATTCTCCGGGATTTTACCGCCGTTAATCTCTACCCCGTTGATTTTTTCCGGTTTTCGGGGCTTCATCGGATTCCAGCCTGGCTTACGGAATATTTGCGGAACTGCAAACGGAGCGAACTTCCTCATATAGGACGGAACCAGCGGTGACAGGTCAATCCGGGGGGCTGTCCGCTGTTTGACCGGCATGGGAACCGGTTTCACATCAGAGCGTCCCGCAAGCCTGTTGCGGTCCGGTGCGGACGGTCCGCCATCGAGCTGGCTGTCAAGACGTCTGACGTTCCGGCGATCCGCAAAAGTTTTGAATTTTGCGAAGCCTCCGTTCCGGCTGTTTGCGAAGCGAAACCCTCTGCCGCCGGCGTAGATGCCGCGCAGGGTATAGGCGTAAATCTTCCGGACATCGTTCAGGGCTTCTTCTGTCTGGAGCTGTGTTCGGATGCTTTTCAGTTTCGGGGCTTTCAGCCACTCGAACCCCTTTGTCGATTCAAAGGTCTTTTTCAAATCCTCAAGAACCTTGTTGAAGTCCTCCAGGGAAACACCGGCTCCTTTGGCAATGATCGCTTTCATCTTGTTCATGAACTGACCGGCGAGGGCGTTCAGAGCCGCGCCGCCCTTGTCTTTCACGGTCTTCATTCCCTTATCGAACAGGGAGCCGGTCATGTGATACAGAGGGGCGATCAATTCCCGTTTCAGCACATTCCGCGCCGCTTTCCAAGGATTCAGCTTGACTTCCTCCGCCTGTTTACGAAGTCTTTTTTCTTCCTCAAGATATCCCAGATATTTCTTCTGATAAAGCATAAGCTTGTCATTGGTTCCGGCTTCGTCCATCATGCGCTTCATCTCTTTTTGATTTTCCCGCGCAGCCGTTATCCTTTTGTCCAGTTCCGCAGGATTCAGCATTTCGCCGAGAATTCTGCCGACTGACCAGCCGCCGACACCGGTCGCAAGGATTGCCGGAAGCGCTTTCAGCATTGCGATTTTGGAAAAAATGAGATTGAACGCCGGGTTTGCCTTTGCAATCAGGTTTGTAAAAAGACCGGAGACAAGCGGTGTCAAACCTTTGATTCCCGCTGCTGCAAGGCTGAACAGCGGTTTTACGGCGGTCATGACAAGCCCGGTTGTAGCGACCGCGCTTTTTCCGATGAAACCCATTCCGGCGAATGCTGTTTGAACGAGTCCGGAAGCAAGAGAGACAAGCGGCTGAATCAAGCCCATCCGCATTCCTGCCACAAACGCGCCGCTGTAAACCAGAATCTTTTTCAATGCGGCTTTGGATTCCGGGGCGAGCCGTTTCCATGTTTCGATCAGGCGTCCGCTGAAGTTCAACGCCTTGCGTGTCATGCCGCCGATTTTCGCGCCCCATTCCTTGAACGTGCCAGCCTTGAACATCGATGCCATTTTCTCGTTCATCGTGTAAAGAACATCTTTCAGGCTGTCCGCCATGCCGCCGAACATGTCAATGCTCGCCATGTGGATGTTGTCCCGGAGTTTCATAAACGATCCGGTTCCGGTTTTGGACATGCGGTCCATGCCGCCTTCAAACCGGCTCAAGTCCTTCATCGCCAGAGCCCACAAATCTTCAAACGGCATACCGCGCCGGGAGCCCGTCACCATTTTAGCGTAATTCTCGGCGGTCAGCATTCCGGCGCGCATCATGTCGTCTGCCGTGGTGCCGACGCCGGAACCCGATTTCAGAGAGTTGTAAAGGCGTGCGACCCAGATCGACGCCTGCCACATGTCAACGCCCATCGCGGCGGCGCTGTCGCCGACCTTCTGGATCATTTCATTCGTGCCGAGCGCTTCGTTCCCGACCGCATAAAGCGTTTTCGCCGCCTGCACGTATTGTGTCAGTGAAAACGGCGACTGTTTCGCAAGATCGGCAAGTTCCTGCACGCGTTTTTTCGCCGCCGCCGAGTCTTTCATCAGGACAGTGAACTGTTCCTGTATCGCTTCATATTGAAATACATTCCGCACGCCGAGCCCGGAGATTGCCAGCGCCGCCACGGACGCGCGTTTGATCGTGCGTTCCATATTGGAGGCAAGTTCACGGAATGGCGCCGCCACGGACTGCCGGAATGTGTCCGCCATTTTTTTACCCGCCTTGAAAGCCGATTTCAGTGATTCTAGATTCGGGCGGTAGTGGACACGGATTAGCTGATAACGGGGTTTTACCGGTGCGCCGACTTTGCCGGACATCCGGTTTACCTCTTTTGAAAATTTCCGGATATCGCGGCGCATTTGCGCAAGACCGCGCCGCATTCCGGAAGTGTCAAGTTGCGTTTTTCCTTTGAAAGTTGCAGACATAATCATATCTCCTTTTTCAATAGGGGAAAAAAGGTAAGCAACTTTCAGTTAAGAGTTAAGAGTGATTTTAGAACCTCCGGTTTTAATGGTTTTAGAAAAGAAGCGATTTTTCGGTCATTCCAGGTGCTCCAGATAATCTTCAATTTGTTGCAGGCAGCGGCGTTTATCCTCCTCTGTCGCATGTTTCAGATAATGCTCTGTCATTTTGGCGCTGGAGTGTCCGAGCGTAGCCTGTAAAATATACGCCGATACGCCGCTTTTCCCTGCCAGATATGCAAAGGTATGGCGCAGACTATGAATCCCTTTCAGATTTGCGCTGTAATGTCTTCTGCTGTCCTTTTGGCGGATGTTCTGAATCCCGATCCGGCGCAAAAAATAAATAAAATTATGGGTGATTCTGCACGGTTTATCCTGATAGATTTCTGCCAGTGCCGGGAATACATAATCATTCCGGCTGCGGGCAATCGCGGAACAGAGATAATCGCGGAGTGGTTTCAGTATCGGGACCTGAACCATTTTTTGTGTTTTGTGCATTTTGAGTGATATTTCCCATTTTTCCAGATTCACTTCTGATTTTTTCAGCAGGCAGATATCCTTTTTCCGCAATCCTGTATATAACCCGGTCATAAAGATATCACGGAGATATCCTTTTACATGTTTCCGGATCAATGCAATTTCAGATTCGCTGAAAATTTCATGCGGGATGGATGGACCGCGCGGAATTTTTACGTTTTGAAAAATCCTGATTTCGGATATTTCAAAAATCCGTTGCAAACACCGGATATGCTCTCCTTGCGTAACTCCGGGGGCTGACAGAAGGAAAGCGATATATTCCCGCTGTATTGAGAGGGTGATATCTTTTGCCTTTTTGATTTGTTTCCCTCGAAGCCAAAGTATAAATTGCCGGACTCTGTTTTTATATAGTTGCTGCCTTGACTCACTTACCGGAACAGCCTGCATTATGAAATTGTCCCATATGACGCCAAACTCAAGAGATTTTGATTTTTTTAATATGTTCGACATGATTTTTTATGCGGGAATGATCCGTCCCGCACGGATTCATGATTAAGGAAGATTCATCAGGAACGCGCCGATTGCCGCCGCCGCTTTTGCCGTTGTTTTGGCAATGCCGCCATAAAAATTTTTCAACTTGTCAGTTTTCCTTACTGGTTCCGGCGGATATGTTTTGCCGTCTATTTCCGCGCGCAACCGGATAAAATTCAAATCGTTTTCCCGGCGACAATAGAATTTATATTGTGTTTGTTTTTCGCCTTTTTGGGTTTCAGTTTCCAGGGGCGCGGAGGCTTCTTCGGTTTTGACGGTTTCAGTTTCCAGGGGCGCGGAGGCTTCTTCGGTTTTAACCAGCGCGGCACTTGCTGTTGCTATTGCCGGAACATATTCAGCAGGATACGTTTTATATGCCCGCATCGGCGTTTTACCGTCAATTCGTGCAATATCCGTTTTAATGGTAATGGTGTAACTTTGATCCGCATACATGGAGCAGGAAACAATAGATTCCGGTATGGTTTCAGCGTTTACGACTTCGTTTTTTGTTACAACCGGCATTTCTTCGGTTTTGGTTTCCATGGGCGCGGGGGTGGCTTCGGTTTTGACGGTTTCAGTTTCCACGGGTGCGGGCTCCTGCTGTTCCTCCTGGATCATATCCATAAAGCGGCCGGGGGCAAGTTCTGTTTTATGAGTTATGCCGTTTTTATTCATTTTTTGCATTGTCGGAATATATTCCATTTTCAACTTCTCTTGACGATACGGCATTGCCACGATTTTAATTTTAGGGTTCTCAAACACTAAAGCATCATCGACGTTTTCACCGAAATAAATAACGGATTCATTTTTCATCCCGGTATCTCTCAACGCTTCAAAGATTTTCAGCAGATTTTCCGTTTTGAAAACTACCGTTTGTTCTTTTCCTGTCTTTTCGCATTTTAGATTCAACTTTACAGCGTGTCCATTTGTGGCATCAATCACGCTGCCAAAATTAAGCCCGAAATGATACAGCGCTTTCAGCCAGGGAATTTTATCGATCAAATGAGAACACCCCATAACATAGTTAAAATCTTTCTGTATCACGCTCTGATAATTCGGGAAAACAAGGTCCCGTTTTGCATACATCTTTTTACTGATTGTTAAGGTTTCGTTTGATTTGCAGAAAGTTTCTTTTATTTCCATATCCGCAAAAAATTTTATATTGACCGGTTCATAGCAGCCGCCGGAATTTTCGCCCTTGTGCTTAGAATCGCTTGCGATTGCCAATATAGCGCCGTCAGTTGCTGCAATCGTATTATCTTCTGTATTCAGATATACGCATTTCAAGAATCTTCGGTGTTCCATCGGCGCGGCTGTAAACCTTGCGACAATTTCACGGCTTGGAAGTGCATATTTTTTATTTGCCGTTTTTGCCGGTATCATTTGTTCCAGTTCTTCACACGTAAGGGTTATTTTTTCAAACATGGCAGTAATTTTCCGCTCAATTTTTTTCGCGTTGAAGCGGGCGCGGCGGGCAAATTCTGCAAGTGTCATTTTATCCATTTTTGTAATCTCCTGATTTTAGATTTGATTTTGCCGGGGCAGCCCGGCATATAGTTTGAAGTTAGTCTACAAGATAAGTTCTTGTTGTAAGTTTGCTTGATCCATACCGTTTCCAATACGTTTCCAGGCGTTTTGTAAACTTAACTTTTTGCAGTTCAATTTCCTTACGTATTTTCTGCTTGTCTGCATTGGATATTTTGGAAATTATTCACAGCCATCCCATAGGAAAAGAAAAAGTTGAAAGATGATGGTTCTGGATGCA
>DXVA01000314.1:0-3199 GCA_019408975.1 Lentisphaeria bacterium
CGTCGCTCCCTTTGCCAGTTCTTTTGCAAGCGCCTTGACCTTTTCCGGCGCGGCTCCGGCTTCGACGATGTCGCGGCGCGCCGCAAGGACGAGTCCGTTTTCATCGTAGTGGTTGACGCAGTGGAAGCGGCAGCAGGCGCTGAGGTCGGACTTGTACATGGTGCTGACGACCGCCTCGCTCTTGAGGAAATCGGGATTCATCGTGACTTTGTCAAGCATCAGGGCGCGTCCGCGCGGGGTGTCGGATTCGCTGAACGTGACGTTGCCGACGGCGGAAAGGTGGCGGCACATGAAGCAGAAGCGGCACGCTTTCATTGCATCTTCAAATTCTTTGATATACATGGAATGTTCTCCTTGATCTTAAATGTTGTTGACTCAGAAGCCGAAGCCCATTTTGCCGGGGTTCATGATGTTGTTCGGGTCGAGTTCCTTTTTGAGTTTGTCGAGGACAAGCGGCTTTGCGGGGCCGTAGAGTTCCTTCATGAGACGGCCGAGCTTGAGTCCGACTCCGTGGTGTTCGTTGATCACTCCGCCGTTGGCGATGGCGGCGCGGATCGCGAGGTCCCAGACTCTGTTGTAGAGATCGGCGGCTTCTCTCGGATCGGCGGGAGCCTGTTCGAAGATGAAACGGGCGTAGAGCATGCAACCCCACTCATACCAGTGCGAGAAGTGCCCGATGAAACGCGCTTCCGGGAAGTTTTCGTTGACGACTTTCTTCATTGCCCAGTAGACATTCTTGATGTCGCTGAATGTTGCGACGGTGTCGAGGGTTCCGAACGCCTGCGGCATGTGGAACATGTAGGGCGGGTAGAAGAACTTGTATTTGTTTTCCCACCACATGTCGCCGCCCTTGCTGCCGAGGTCTTTGACGTCGTACTGCTTCATGATCTTCATCGCCTCCTCCATTTCGAGATCGACGATCTTCTCATAGCCGTCGAAGCCGAACACGAGGTAGGAGCCGCTGATGTCGTCGAGCCCGAACACGCGCTTGACGTGATGGCGGGTCTCCTCCTCATCGTAAAGGCGGATTGCGCAGGGGCGGAGACGGCTTCTCATGAGGGATGCCCCGGCGTCCATGGCGTCGTCGAAGGTTTTGAAAAGGTATGCGCGGAACTTGCGCGCTTCCGGCTGGGGATGAATCTTCATCGTGACTTTCGTAATCACGCCGAGCGTTCCTTCGCTGCCGAGGAACATCATCGTGAGGTCGGGTCCGGACGCATGGCGCGGAATCGGGAGGGTATTGATGATTTCGCCGGTCGGGAGGACGACTTCCAGAGACATGACCATGTCTTCGATTTTTCCCCATTTCGTGGAGAGCACGCCCGTTCCCCGGTGCGCGAGGAATCCGCCGACAGTGGCGCAGGCGATGGATGCGGGAAGGTGCATGGTGGAGTAGCCCGCCTTGTTGACTTCCCACTCAAGGTGGCGCATGATGATGCCGGTTCCGGCTGTCACAGTCAGCGCCGTGGTGTCGATCTTCCAGACTTTGTTGAGTCTCTTGGTATCCAGGTGAATGCCGCCGAGGATCGGAAGCGCGCCTCCCTGCGAACCGGAGCCGCCGCCCCACGGGACGACCGGAATCTTGTAGGTGTTGGCGATTTTCATGACTTTGGATACTTCTTCGGCGGTGCCGGGATGGACAATGAAATCCGCCTGCGGATTGGGCATATTGCGGTCGTGCCACATTTCCGGAATCCAGTAGTAATCGACGGAATGGGCGAATCTGTCTGCTTCGCGGACATCGACGTAGGCGGCTCCGACAGCGTCCGTAAGTTCGCTGCGGATCATCTCGAACATGTAATTGCTGGTTGACGGCAACATTTTGTTGTGTCTCCTTTTTATTGGTTGAATGTGAAAAATTCGTTTTTCATGTGTATAATCCCCCCTTGCCCCCCGCCGGAGAACCCGTGAGGGCTACCTTCTGATTGAACTGTAAACCGGAGCCATCGCGTCATGAATGGCTTTGTAGGTTTTGAACAACTCCCTGTATTTTGCCGCCGCTTCGGGATCGGGCGTGAGTTCATGGTCGATCTTGAGGCAGCGCCTGACTGCGGAACGGCTGTCCTTGTAGATTCCGACGCCGGTTCCCGCGAGAAGCGCCGCGCCGAACGAGGCGTCGCCGGGCGAGGGGACCGTGAGCGGAAGATT
Source organism: Lentisphaeria bacterium (assembly GCA_019408975.1). Taxonomy (GTDB): domain Bacteria; phylum Verrucomicrobiota; class Lentisphaeria; order Victivallales; family UBA1829; genus UBA11452. The sequence goes on from DXVA01000314.1 coordinate 2,149, forward strand.
GAAGATGTTGCAGACGATTTCGCTCCAGATCCTGCTGCGTCCGCCGCCACCGATGAGGAACAGGCGCTTCACGGGAAGCTTCATTTCTTCGATCAGCCCGTAACAGTCCAGCAACGAGTAGCCTACGCCTTCCAGAAGCGCTCTTGCGAAGTCCGCTCTGCTGCTTCCCATGCCGATGCCGGTGAAACTGCCGCGCAGATCCGGGTCCCAGTAGGGGGAGCGTTCGCCCTGTAAATACGGATGGAAGAATATGCCGTTGGAACCGATCGGGGAGGACTCCGCCAGTTTGTCCATCAGGTTGAATGCCTTCCGGTTGAGCTGCGCCGCGAGGCGTTTTTCCGTGTCGCAGAAATTGTCGCGGAACCATCTCTGGCAGACCGCCGCCGCATTGGTCGCGGAAACCGTGTAATACATTCCCTCGATGATGTGCGAATAGGTGAGGGTGCGTTCGTGCGGAATCGCCCTGTCCGTCATGACGTTGACATTTCCCGCGGTGGCGAGTTTCACAATGCAGTCGCCGGGTTCGACGGCTCCCGCACCATAATCTTCGACTGCGGAGTCGGAACTTCCGCAGATTACGGGAGTTCCGGCAGGAATGCCGGTGTCGCGCGCCGCGGATTCCGTGACGCTGCCGACTTTGTCCGCAGGTTTGACCAGCTCCGGCAGAGCGGACGCCTTAAGTCCCGTCAAGGCAACGAGTTCCTGTGACCATTCCTGATTCTGCATGTCATAAAAGAGAGTTCCCTGCGCCTCGATGTAATCCGTTGCGGATACGCCTGTTACAAGATAGCGCACATAGTCCTTGACGAACAGGATATGTTCCGTTGCCCTGATGACCTCCGGTTCATGCCTGTTGACCCACATGAGCTGCGGAAGCGTCCAGGTCGGAGTCGGCATCTGCCATGCGGTTGCAAAGATTTGAGCCGCATGATGTTGCTTCAGCCATGCGCATTCCTCGACACTGCGCTGGTCCGTCCACATGATCGTTTTGCGGATCGGCTTCATTTCGCCGTTCATCAGAACCGCGTTGTGAGTAGACCCGTCAAAAGCG
>DXVA01000314.1:3209-5236 GCA_019408975.1 Lentisphaeria bacterium
AGCGACAGATGCAATCCTTTTGAAATCAACGCCTTGCTCTCTGACTGCCGCCAGAGCGCCGCACATGGCGCAGTACCAGTCGGACGGCTCCTGTTCGGAGAATCCGGGGTGCGGGTAGTATGTCCGATATTCCACGGAGGCTTCCCCCTGAAGAAAGCCGTCCGTGTCGATCGCGGTGACTTTGCAGCCGCCGGAACCGAAGTCGATGCCGAGCAGTATGTCCTTGCCAGCCATTACTTTACCCAGGCGTGTTTCGGATCTTTGCTGGAGATGAGCCCGCGGTTGTTGGCGCCGGTCATGGTCCAGAGATAATACATGTCATAACCCGGAGCCGCCGCGAGCGGATGGTAGCCTTCCGCGATTGCGACCGTGTCGTTTTCTTCGATCGTATATATCTCGTCAATGCGCTTGTCGGCGGTATAAACCTTCTGGATTCCGAAGCCCTGCTGCGGATTGAAACGATAGAAGTAGGTCTCCTCCATGTCGATTTCTTCCGGCGGATTGTCGATGTCGTGGCGATGGGGCGGATAACCGGACCAGTTGCCGGAGGGAACCATGCCTTCGCCGATGTAGAAATGCTCGGAGTCGAATTTCTCATCCAGCATGATTGTCGCCTTGCGCGTGAAATTGTCGCGCCCGATCGTGATCTCTTTTGTTTCTTCCGGAGTGATGACGGTCGGTTTCGCAGTCTGGCGCGTGGCGGGGGATTCATTGACCGCGAGATCCATGTAATCCGTCAGCGCCGTAACCGTATATTCCGTATGCCACGGGAGATAAACCGTGTAAGGCTTCCCGGAAAACACATCCTTGCGCCCGCCGGCTTCCGCAAAGGCAAAGTCCTTGCCCTTGACGGAGCATTTGCCGCCGAGAATGACCAGCGCAACTTCATTGTCGCCGGTGTCCGCCGTATAGGTTTCGCCTTTTCTGAGCGCGAGGATGCCGAATGAAGTGAGTTTCATTCCGAGTGTGTGATTCTTGAATACCGGATGATATCCGCTTTTCAATTCCGTGCCGAGCTTGACGAGCAGTTTTTCCATTTGAGAACCTCCGTGGTTTGATTGCAGGATAAATTAATGTTTTTTCAGGAACGCTTCGACTTCGGCGAGAGTCGGGATGCCGGCGCGTCCTCCGAGTTTGCCGCACTTGATGCCGGATACCGCGGACGCGAAGCGCATACATTCATGCAAGTCTTTGCAGGTGACGTATTTGACTCCGAATGCCGCATGGAAGACGTCACCGGCGCCGGTCGTATCGATTACCGGGCAGTCGTCGAAAATCGGGCAGGTGACGATCTTTCCGGTTTCCCTGTCGTAGCACATGGAACCGCGGCAGCCCATTGTGATTCCCGTAACTTCCGCACCGATCTTCACGAGTTCCATGAGCTGTTTCTCATAGCCTTCGATTTCGGTGAGCTGCTTTGCGAAAAACTCGGACGTGATCAGGATGTCGGTATTTTTCAGGATATCCTCCACGCCGGGACGCAGGGTGCCGGCATCGATATTGACGATCACGCCGTGTTTCCGTGCCATTTTAGCGGCGGTCAGCGCGGCTTTGGTCTGGTGTCCGTCGAGATGCAGGATTTTCGCCCTGGAAATAAGAGATTCCGGAACCTCGCCATCGGTCAGGTCCGCGCCGTTGCCGCGATACCATACGATACTGCGCTTGCCGGAGTTGTCGATCCAGCAGTACGCTGTGGAGGTTGTGCATCCCCTGCGGATTTGAAATGCTTCCGTGGAAACGTTCTCCGCATTGAGGTCTTTCACGATCGTCTGCCCGGATTCATCATCGCCCGCCACGCCGACGAATGCGGTTTTCATGCCGAGCCTTGCGGCGGCGACTGTCGCGGTTGCGGCGGGGCCTCCGCCTTGCGTAAGATGTTCGAGCGCCTCGACCTTGTGGTCAAGTGGGATTTCGGAGACGCGGCAGAGGTAATCATTGCTGCAATAGCCGAGTCCGATGAATTCAATATCACTGCTCATGAAAGATTCCTTTCGTGGTCTTTTCTGTTGTTCTGTTGCTTATTATAC
>DXVA01000315.1 GCA_019408975.1 Lentisphaeria bacterium
GACGATTGGCATCCGTATCTGCTTGTCAATACGGATCGTGCGTATTTCGATCTGAACGGGAACAAAATCTCTGTTCTCAGCCGGGATTTCAGCCTGTGCCGGGATCTGGCGCATGTCAAGCGGGAGCAGAACTACTGGAGCCGGCTACACCGGAAAAAAGAATATGCCGATCAGCGGAAAATCTACCGGATTCTTCTTGAACGGTGCAGTCAGCTTGATCGCGATTGGCACTCCATCGAAGTTTCCGAAACGGAATTCATTGCGGAATTTAAAAGAAGAAATCGGAGGTGAAAGATGAAGGTTTGCAAAGACTATCTGAAGGCTCGCGCTGTCTGGAAACGCCGGTATGCCGAACTGGAGCAGCGTTATGAGGAAGCGGAACGCGCGGAACAATGGGATCGCGCGGAACACATCGGGGAAGCATTGGCTGAGCTGGAACAACATTCCGGCTTCACAAAATGTTTTTCCTGCGGCAGAAAAGGCTGTCCGGGGCACTTCGACGGTTTCGTATCATGGGACCCGATGGATGAAAAGTGCCGCATAATTGAAACTGCCTGAAAGGAGATTTTGAGATGAAATTCATCTGTCCGAAATGCAATAAAGAGACGAAAATTGAAGTCGTTATGATCGACTGCACTGTCACCGAAACCATCAAGTATAATAACTCTGGCGAAGCTGAATATGGAACGCCGGAGATCCACGAAAGTCTGAACTCTCATTATCAATGCAAAAACTGCGGCTGGAAACTTCCAATTGAACCGAATCAGGTCGATGATGACGTATTGCTGGAGTGGCTGCATGATCAGCCGCAGAATTCCGAATGGATTTTGGGGTGAACAAACACGAAAAGGAGGCTGAAGAAGATGAAAAACGATCAGGAAAGAGAAAACAGATTGAAGGAGGCAGTCAGGGACGCTCTGTCCACAGTTTGCTGGAAAGATGAAAACGGCGTGTTTTATGAGGAAATCTATGCGGATTACCGGGACACGCTGGATGACTGCACGCTCAAGAAAATCTGCAATGACGACCATCCGAGGGAGAAGTTGTGGGAACTGCTCGACGAGTGGTATCGCGACTGCGAGTGGGAATATGCGGACAATGTCATCAAACAGGTCCTGAAGGATGAAAATGTTGCGGAATTAGTGGAAAATCCAGATGCGGATGAAATCCGTGAACTGATCCGTGATCAGTTTTACATCCGCTATCCGGAGAAACATTTTCTCAAGGAAGATGTTCTGGTCGATCTTGTCATTGATACAGGTGATATGAATTATGACTTTACTTCCAATTCTATCGGCGGGCATTATGACGCCAGTGATGATTCGATTCCGGAGGAGTCCAGTCTGTTGTGGCTGGCACGCCAGCAGGGATATAAGAAATCTGAACTCAAAAAGGCACTGGCCGACAGGGGAAACTCTCAGTCGCCTCTGCTCAAGTCGATTTACCGTGAAACATTAAATTGCAGTTCGCATATGAATGCACTGGCATTTCTGGTCAAAATGACTTTGGAAGAATATTTCAATCTCCGCGATGCCATCGACAAGGAAAAGAAACGGAACGAAAGTTACAACCTCTCTGAACGGACCGGGCGCGGCTGTCTGGTTCTCTCCAAAGATACGACCTGCGGTCTTTATGATTCCTGGAACGGCTCCGGCAGTGTTCTGGAAATCAAATTGGAAAAAGATGTCCGTTTGCCATTCCGTTGCATCGCTTCGGCAGACCATGATGGCTGTCATGGTTACGGTATCCGGGAAATTTACGGCTGCGGTTCTGATTTGTGGAGTGATAATGCCGTCAAACTGATCCGCCCGATGAAAAAAGCTGCGTAAGAAGGTGAAACCATGCCGACAACCAACCGAATTATCATGACCCGTGAGGATCTGCGGCTGCTCATTGAGTGCGCCGAAAAACAGGAAAAAGTTCTGTGAAAAAAAGCAGAACATCAGAGAGAAATGTTCGATAGGAATATCAGTGAACAAAAGGAGATCATGCTATGGGAAACAGTAAATTCAAACCGGATTATTTCAAGGTGGCTTACAGCATCCGCACGCCAAGCTATTATCGTCCGGAAGACAACGGACTCGGTTTTCGGAGCGAAGCGGAAAGTATGGCGTTTCATGCGGATTGCGAACGGATATTCCGAAATGGCGGCTGGAAAATTGAACACGGTTATGCCGTCAACGGCAAATCCAGCCTGTATCTGCATCCGCAACAGTTCCTTGGAACCATCCATGAGGAACTGATCGATGCTGTTCCGGAACTCATTGCTCAGGCAACGTTATTTCAATTTCAGCAGAATGGCAAACGGATTATTGAGGAAATTTATGACATTACGACGGAGCAGCAGCGGGAGTACATTGCAGCAAAACGTCCGGAAACAGAGGAAGAACTTCTCAAGGCATTCCGGACTTCGCAGCGGAAGCTGTATCATGATCCGGGCGGTCTGCTGTGGTGGAATATCGAGTTGCCGATTGGACGGAAATACGGGCTACCGGCGCTTGATGAGCAGGTCAACAATACGGCCGGTCACTATGTTTCCGAAGTGTTCGTCTCACTGATTGCAAGCGGTCAGATTATTCAGAAGACGATCAACGGCAAGCAGGTCTATCGAACCGTCATGAAATGTGAACTTCCGGCGCTCCGGAGAAAGCATGTGATATCTTCTCCGGACACCCCGGAACTGTTTTGAATTTATCCACCCCAAAAATCAAGGAGGTCGCAAACATGAGCGAAACATCGAAAATCTTTGGATATTTCAATGTCCGCGTCTTGCGCAAAGGTGAGAAATACGGTCTTGAAGACTGTCTCATCCACAAGGAACGCAAACCGCTGGTCGAATTCTACGATTACCGACACCGGAACGACAAGGAGTGGAAACGCGGTCAGTTCGTTTCACGTTACTATGCGGAAACGCTTCTGAAACACGATCTGAACTTCGGTCTCTTGTTGTATGGTGATTCTCCGGAATGGACAGTTTCTGCTGATTATATGCGGGAAATTCTCGCATGGCTCCGGCAGGAACTCCGGACGGACGAACTGCCGAAACTGTCCGATCAGCTGGCAGAGAATAATTTTGGTCAGTATGCGTTGCGGATTGAGGCAAATGGACTCTGCAATCAATACGCCCGCGCATTGATTCGCGCCATGCACAATGAAAACAACGGTGTCTGCTGGCTTGGTAAATTCAATCCGGAGTTTGGCGAACAGCGTCCCGGACTGCAAAAATATACGCACGGCATGGTCTATAACTTTTCCTGCGATCTGGTTCTTCCGGAATTTGATATTGAAATCGACCGGATGCTTCGGGAATATCGCACCCGTCCGGAAAAAGTCCACCTGATTGAAAAAATCAGGAATCGTGTCAAGGAACTCCGGGGGCATCCGGTTTACTGGAGTTGATATAACGTTTTGTTCGACTTGCCGCGCTTTCGGAAGTTCATTCCAACTTCCGGCGCGGCTTTTTTGTGCTCGAACAAACCATTGAAAGGAGTTGAAAGAAAGATGGAAACGTATCAGGAATTGAAAGCGCGCCATGAAAAGGAAGTGAACGCCCTGCCGCTTGGCTTTGCTTTTTCGGAAGAGCAGTTTGAGGAAATGAAACTCAAACTTGGCGTCAAAGAAAACAGCGAACTCTACCGCCTTGGCAACACAGGAGGCTTCTACCGGAGAGTGGATTCGGAACTGATTCACGGCACGTTCAAACGTCATGCAGAGGAACGCAAAAACGCGATTTTCACCGAGTCCGGAATCAATGCCAGGTATGTTCAGAGCATGTTTTATTATGAAATGTGCAATCACGAATTTGGCATCAACTGGGATGGAAAGGCTGATGTCTTATCCGCTTGCGACCTCACCGAAAAGCAACTGGATTCCATTCCTGAACTGAAACAGGCATGGAATGCCGCGAAGAAGCAGTATGATACCGCCGCCGAGAAAAACGGCTGGTTCTAATTATAAAACATCAAAAAGAAAGACAGAATCATGAAAATCGTATCTGAGTTGTTCGTCCTGGTGATCGCAAGCTCGGCACGACAGTATGGGATTCGATGCGATTCTCTATTTTCCCGGCTATCAGACTACAGAAACCAACGAGGAGGCAGAAGAAAATGATTGACTTGACCAAAGTGAAGTGGGGACTTCAACCGTTTAAGACCGGTAATTATCTGGCAGTGTTCGGTGCACGAACGATTTGGACTGGCAACAAAATTACATTTTTGCCGGACAGACAGCAATTCACCGGCAATTCAGAAGCGAGTGAAATCTTGTGCAATTGGATCAACAACAAGGCCTTGCCGAAACTGAAACAGTACATCACCGATCATCACTGGACAGGAGCGACCAGAGAAATCTATACAGATGAAACCTGGCTGTATCGGATTGAAGTCAGTCCAAATGGAAGTCATGGCTATTTGTATTTCTCGGTTTATATGAAAGGTTTCGATAAATTTCCGACAGGAAAATGGTCCGGCAATTTTATCCCGAAAATCGGAGAAACGGTTTTTACTATAGTCAACGATATCGGCAAATGTCAGGTTCTCGGCTACTACCTTGAATACGGCTGGATTGGTGTCATTGCCAAACCAGCTCAACCGCCGGAATGGTTTATTCGTCAAAACGGCGAAAACGCCGTCTGCGGACTTTTCGGAGCGGAAATACGGAAATTGGAATCTGGACATCAGAAAGGTGACTACGAATGAGTTGGGTTGCCAGTGTTCGTTTTTATTTGTATTTTGCCACTGCTGCCGATGCGGCAATTGCGAAACAAGCACTGGAGAATTTCATTTATCAGGAAAAGCGTCTGGAGCGTTTCCTGCTGGTAGAGCTTCAGGAATACAATACGGTAACGATTCAGGAAGTCGATCATGAAATTTTTGATATGGAAGGCATTGCTATGGAAATTCAGAATTTCTGCAAGCAAAAGTTCCAGCAGAATCTGCAAGGGGGCTGGCAGGAAGAAAACCGCGATATCAGCCACTATATCAACGAAATGATTGATGGAAAAATCGAATCTGAAACTGGAGAGTGGTGGCTGGATTATCCGATCCAAGTCATCCGGTAGCTTAGAGCGATTGCCCAGATCATTACGAAAAAGACTTAAATAAAACACGCCTCTTTGCGGGTTGTTGAAATCCGCCTGTCCTCCGGCATTCGCCGTTTCCGGCAGGCGGATTTTTCAGTGAACAACCCGAAAGGAGAATCAGGAAAATGACTAGGATCAAAG
>DXVA01000316.1 GCA_019408975.1 Lentisphaeria bacterium
CTCCTGAACCATGCCATTCTGCGGCTCGCTGCTTCCCCTTCCCTTGTTCCCTGCCTCCTGCCGTCAGATGAAAATGAGTGAATACCGGCGGACACGCAAAACCGGTCTGCAAACTCCCGCTTATGGAAGCTCCCGCTTCCCAAATTAAAAAATATGATTTTTTTTGAAAACAGGTATTGACATAACCATTCTAGTAAGCTATAATATAAAACAGAGACAAAAGAGGATTGAATGTCACCAGATGAGCAATAAAGGAAAAAGCATTGAACTGGCACAGGAATTCCGGCGGAAAATTCGTTCCGGCGAATGGAAGACGGGAATGAAAATTGAGCCGATCCAGAAACTTGCCGCCAGTTATGATACATCGGTAGCAACAATCAGCAAGGTTTTTGAAATACTGGAAAATGAAGGGCTGATCGAACGCCTGAACGGACTGGGAGTCTATATCAAAGACAAGGTGAAGTACCGTTTTGCCGTCATTTTCGATTCCCGCGCCGAACTGGGCGCTTTTGCGCACAAGGCAACCTTCATGAAGTATTTCATCGAAAAGTGCCGGAATGGAAATTTGAGCTATACGGTTTTTGAAAATACAGACGCGCCGGGAGACTGCATCAAGGTTCAGAAGCAATTGAAGATGAATGTTTTTGACGTTGTCATCATTGCAAGCAGGTATTTCGCGGAACACAGCGAAAAATACCTGAAAGACATTCCCGTCTTTGCAATCGGGCTGTATCCCTACAAATGGCTGAAATGCACGATGAGTTTCACGAATGACTGGATTCTGGATGCCGCGCACCGGCTCCGCCAATCCGGCTGCAGCAGAATCGCACTGCTCAATCATTCCGGCGACACCGCAAGCTGGGAAGCGCCGGAAGTGACGACGTTTGAAGAACGTTACAGAGAGTTGGAGGCGGAAGCCCCGGACATCTTCCGGGAAGCCTTGTACAAGAAATCCGAAACCTCGCCGCGCGGCGGTTACAGCATGGCAAGTGAACTGCTCCGCGAAAATGCGGGTTGCGGGAAACTGGGAATCATCAGTGTTGACTCCATCTTCACAAACGGTGTCATTTCGGCAATCTTCCAAAGCGGACAGTCATTGTGGAAAGATGTCTTCCTGATATCGCACGCAAACAAGGGCTCCCTGTTATCTGATTTTCCGGTCCCGATACTGACCTATGATGCTGATATTGAACTGCAATGTGCAAAAATATTTGAACTTGCAGAAAAATATTTTACCACGGGAGAACAACCGGCAGGCATTGCCATGCTGCCTGTTGCATACCATGATCCAGACATGGGAAAAAATAAAAGGAAGGAGATTCCCCGGAAATGAAACTTCAAAAATGGCTGGCATATAGTCTCTGTTCCCTCGCGGCGCTGTCCTGTTCCGCCTCGAAACTTATGTTCCAAAACGGTAAAAGCGATTATCAGGTCTATGTCTCCGTGGATGCGACGGCGGCAGAAAAGAAAGCGGCGGAGGAATTTCGGAAATACTGGAAGCTGGCAACTGGAACGGAAATCGAAGTCAGCAGGAAATACACGGGAAAACGCCAGATACTCATCGGACTCTCGAAGGAAGCCCGGAATCTGCTTCCCGGCATCAACCCGGACACCTTGAAAACCGATGAAATCATCATCGCTCCCGCAGAAGACATGCTGATCCTGTGCGGCGAACGCCCGCGCGGCACTCTGTATGCCGTTTACGAATTTCTGAAACGGCATATGGGAATCCGTTTCTGGACGGCAAAAGAGGAGACGGTGCCGAAGTCCGCAGCCATCGCAATGCCGGAACGGCTTTTCCGGTATGCGCCTCCGGTCAAAGTCAGGCTCCCCTATTTCCGTTCTCTTCTCGAAAATCCAGAGTTCGCGGCAAAGCTGCATTGTTTCGGCCCGAATTACACAAGTTCGCCGGAATGGGGAGGAAGCCATGTCAACCTCATCGGTCCCTGGCATACCTTTGACCGCTTTCTGCCTGCTTCACAATATTTGAACTCTAATCCGGAATACTTCAGCCTGCGCGACGGAAAACGCACAGGCGGACAGTTTCAGGGACAGCTCTGCTTGAGCAATCCGAAACTCCGGCAGAAATTTCTGGAGATTGTCCGGGAGGAACTCAGGAAAAATCCGGAAGCAAAAGTCATTTCCGTCTCTCAGAACGACAACGACAACTACTGCCAATGCCCGGAATGTGAAAAAATTGACAAGGCGGGGAAATCCCCCTCCGCATCCATCCTCACTTTCGTCAACTTCATTGCGGAGCATGTGGAAAAAGAGTTTCCCGGAGTCGAAGTGCAGACCTTCGCCTATCAATACTCCCGTACCCCGCCGGCTGGAATCACGCCCCGGAAAAACGTCAGCATTCTTTTGTGCGCCATTGAAGCGGACTTTTCGAAACCGCTTCAGACTGCGGACAGCCCGGACAACGCCGCTTTCCTGAAAGACCTGAAGGCATGGCGGAAAACCGGGGCAAAACTCGCCATGTGGTATTATGTTTCCAACTTCAATAATTTCCTGCTGCCGCATCCGAATCTGGAATCGCTGAAGAAAGACGTGGGATTCCTGGGAAAACTGTCTCCTTCCATGCTGCTTCTGGAATGCGACGCCGCCAACCTCAATCCGATCGGCGATCTTATGCCGCTCAAAGTGTGGCTCGGTGCGCACCTGCTGTGGAATCCCTCGCTGGACCCCGAAAAACTGGAGAATGAATTCCTGGACGGTTATTACGGCAAGGCGGCGCCTTATGTCAAAAAATATCTGAAAGTGCGGCGCGCGGATGCACTCAGAAATCCTGAAACCGTCGGCTGTTTCGAGTACACCGCAAAGTGGGTCGCGCCGGAACTCCTGTTTCAGTGTCTTCAAATACTGAGCGAGGCGCAGAAAGCCGTCGCCGATGACCCGGTTTCCGCGGAACGGATTTCAATTCTGTCGAAGCCGTTTGAATATCTGCTGATCTCCGACTATGCCCGCTGGCAGAAGGAGAAAGGCTGTCCTCCGTATGCCGAGGCGGTAAAGATTGCCGGAAACTATCTTGATTTCCTTGCCCGGCACAATGTGACGCATATCGCTTCCACCAATGAGATCGGAGCCACCCGTCGGCAGTTTGAACGGTTCATCAATTATCCGCCGGAAAAACTGAAACCGCACCCGTTCCGCGCCGGATTCAAAGACAGAAAAACGCTCATCTTTGAAGAAGACGCATTCATCATCCACGGCGACACCCATGCGCAGGTCGTGAGGGATGAGAAAGCCGGGAACGGCTGGGCAATCCAGTTGAAACATATCGGGCCGTCATGGGCGGTACAGCTTCCCATACGCCCGGAGTTCGATCTTGAGAAATCATACGAAGTTTACGCCGCCTGCCGCCTGGACAAAAAGGCGAAACACGGTCTGTTCCAGTTCGGTGGCTATGACTTGATCAAACGGGAACTTTACATCAACATTCATCCGGATGCCGACACTCTCGCTGTCGACCATTATATCTACATTCCCCTCGGCACACACCGTTTCAGGGGAAAGAGTTATCTGTTCCTGGATTCCAAGGTAAACCCGGAAATTCAGCGCAGTTATGTCGATCATCTGTTTTTTGCAGAAAAATAAGCCCTGCCGGTAAAACGGCGGGAGCCGGAACCACAGGATAAAATATCAAACGGAAAGAAAGGGTGCCAGTCATGAAAAAAGAATTCGGATCAAACGGAATGCGCCAGTACAGGGGGCGCCGGATGCGGCGCAGAATGAAAATTTTCACATTGATAGAATTACTGGTCGTTATAGCAATCATCGCCATTCTTGCCGGAATGCTTCTGCCCGCTCTGAACAGAGCAAGAGAGAAAGCAAGAGCCGTCAGCTGCATGAACAATATGAGGCAGGTCGGGCAGACATTCCTGCTGTATGCCTCCGATTCACAAGATTTCATTCTTGCCAATATCGCCAACAACCGCTCTTATTACGGAATCAATCAGGTCAATCCGTATTTTACCAACCTGGCAAAGAATGGAAAGATTGATGTATTGCGCTGTCCGGCACAGCCGGTGAAAGACACAAACGACTACCCCAACGAATGCTATGGAATGGCATGGGACACCCCCAATGTACCGGCGGGTGTTGCCACATACGATTGGGACAACGCAATTACATACATCAAACTCAGCCGCGCCAAAAACAGTTCCGCATGGGGGTTTCTGTTTGACAGCTACGATTTCGGCACACAGACGCAACGCCCCTACGTCGAACCGCAGTATGAACGCTTTTCCTCTTACAGCAGGCGCCATTCAGGGTTCTGCAACAGTTTCTTCATGGACGGGCACGCCGCGGCATTGAACAAGCAGGGGCTGGTTGATCTCTCCAAAGCCGCCGCATGGCCCGATTCGGTCATTTATTCCTACGATGAAAAGAACAGACCGGAGAAACTCCGCTGATGAACACGATCTCTTTGGATATCCGCAGTTTCGGCGCGGACACACAGCATTCCGACAATGCACCGTTCATTCAGAAAGCAGTCGATTCGGCGGCGGAATCCGGCGGCGGGCGCGTAATCATTCCCGGCGGCACTTTCCGCTCCGGCATGATCGAACTGCGCAGCCGCGTGGAATTGCATCTCAGTGCCGGAGCCTGCCTGAAAAGTGTTCTGGAGGCAATACCGGATCCCTTGTCAAAGGCGATCGAGCCGACGACCAACAACCGCCGCTGGCTGATCGGCGGAACAGAAATCATTGATGCCGCCGTCACAGGAAACGGTGTCATAGACGGTAGCGGAAGCGACTTCTGGGATATCGACCCGGCGAAAGAATACCCTCTGTTCGGGCAGAGATACTGGCCGAAGCACCACCGTCCCAAGGGCTTGATCCATTTCCGCAAATCAGGGCATATCACATTGAAGGATTTCACTTTGAAGAACGCCCCCTGCTATGCTGTCTGGCTTCTGGGATGCGATGATTGCTCTCTTTCGCACCTGAAAATCGAAGCGCCTCCGGAAAGCCCCAACACTGACGGAATTGACCTGGACTGCTGTTCGCGCATCGATGTTTCATACTGCGATATCAGCACCGGAGACGATGCAGTGGCGATCAAGAGCGACATCGATGAACTCGGATATCACAAGATATGTGAAAAGATCACTGTTTCCAACTGCCGCCTGCGCACAAGCTCCTGCGGCATCCGCGTCGGCTACGAAGGCGACGGAGAGTTGCGGAACTGCACTTTCCGCGACAATATCATCTAT
>DXVA01000317.1 GCA_019408975.1 Lentisphaeria bacterium
CCCGCGGCATTGTGGCCTTCGGCGGAAAAATCGAATTATGAAGCGATCAAAGACTTTTCAGCCGCAGGAATTACGTTATTCAGCACTATGCTTTCTACCAATAACAGAAACTCGAAAATAGGCAATTGGTGGCTGGAAGAGGGAAAATATGATTTCGCTGCAGTCGACGAACATATTCGCAGTATTGTAAACGTTTCTCCGAACGCAAAAATTCTGCTTAGAATCAAGCTGGATACTCCTTGGTGGTGGTGGCTCAGGAAAAATCCGCAGTTTATTTCTGTCGGCTGGGATATGAATCAGAAAAGATACCGGAGTTCCAAATATTGGTGTGGTCTCACCAGTCCGGAATGGACACAATCCTATTCCCGCATGCTGCGTGATTTGATTACTCATATTGAACAAAGTGATTACGCCGGTCATGTGGTCGGATATCTTCCTGCCGGGGGAGCTGCCAGTGAATGGTATTATCACGGAACCGACATTGGTTTGACGGATTATTCCGAGATTGCACATCGTGATTTTGCACATGCCATGGAGAGGAAATACCGGACTGTTACAGCGCTGAACAGGACATGGGGAGTTCAATTGAAATCTTTTTCCGAAGTGAAGGTGCCGTCTCCTGAATTAAGGCTGTGCAGGGATTACGGACTGTTTCGCGATATGCGCAAAGCCCGACCGGTTCTGGATTATCTTGACTTTCTCAACAATATTACGGTTTCTTCTGTAAAAAATGCAGCGGGGATCGTAAAGGAGTTGACGCATGGCAGGAAACTGGTTGGTTTTTTCTATGGTTATCAAATGCTTCAACGCTATTCCGGCTCTGGTTCCCTGCTGAATTCGGGACATTCCGCCTTAAGCGGTATTCTCCGAGATAAAAACGTTGATTTTATTTGCACTCCAACCGATTACGGCAAACGTAAAGGCGGAGAGTCCGGCATCCACATCGGAAATTTCAATGGATCATTCGCGCTTCACCGTAAAATGTTTTGGGATGAAGCCGATTACCGCACGCATTTAGTCGCCGATTTTGACTTTGTGACCATTCCAAGCGAATCCGAAAATATTGAAGTCTTTCGACGCACAGCCGGATATATGCTGACCAAGGGAACAGGTGTATGGTGGTTTGCCTTGACGGGTGATCAGCAGTTTCATACAGAAACGATAATGAATGAGATTGCACGATTGCAGGAGCTCGGTCGGAAATTTTTGAGTGTTTCCCGCAAAGCTCCTGCGGATATTGCCTTGATCTATGATGAACCTTCCTACAAGAGTATCTGCTGGTCAGAACGGGCTACTGCTTTCCTGCAGCCTGCTGTTTTCGGTACCGTGCAGAATCTTCATCATTCCGGATTGGCGGGAGATATTTATCTTTCCGATGATCTGGACAATCCGGAAATGAAGGATTATAAACTCTATATTTTTCTGAATCAGTTTTTGTCAGATCCTGAAAAAACGGAATGTATTCACCGCAAATTGCGCAGGAATAATGCATCTGCAATTTGGGTTTATGCTCCGGGATATGTGACGGAACAGGGAGTTTCTCTTGATTCCATGAAACAGCTGACAGGGCTGGATTTCGTGAAAAAAAGTGATTTTCCGGTATTTCATACACCCGGTCTGAATTCCATGCAATTTAAAGATGTGAATGGATTCCGTTCTGCTTATTCTCCCGGCGGTATTTCCAAAGAGCAAATCCGGAAAGCGGCACAAGCGGCCGGCATCCATGTCTGGATTGACAGCGGTGACGTTTTTTATCCGGGCGAATCGTTCCTGATGCTTCATACTTCCAGTGCAGGGACAAAGCGTATCAGACTTCCGCGCAAAGCGGTGAAAGTCACGGAACTGCTTTCGGGTGAAAAAGTTGCTGAGAACACAACGGAATTCACTATGGAACTTCCCGAAAAAGTCACCCGGATTTTCTATCTTGAATATTGAGGAGAAAAGAAGATATGGAAACGGTTTATTCCGCCCGGCGGTTTTCCGTGACGATCAATTTGAAATCATGATTTTCCAGACTCAGTTGCTCCAGCAGGGTGGTTTTGCCGAGAAGACGCTTCCAGAAGGGGAGGCGGCGTCCGGAGGGACCGATGATGATATGCCCGACGCGGTGTTCCCGGGCAAATTGCAGAATGGTTTTCACGATGTCGTCGCTCTGATAGGTGAAAACCGTCGCCCCCACCTGGCGCGCCAATTCAAGAGTGTTGTTCAAATGGCGCTGAGTCGCGGCGTCGATCTGCGTTGCGCTCTCTCTGGATGTCTGGACGTAGAGAACATACCAGTTGCGGTTGAGCCGTCCGGCGAGCCGGGAGCCGTAACGCAGGAGAGCGTCAGTATTGGGGCTGCGCGAACTCATGCAGACCATGATCTGATCAGGGCTTACGTTGTCGTCCATTTCTTCGTTCCGGAGACGTTCGCGGTAACGGGCGTCGAGCTGTGCCGCAAGCTCCCGCAGGGTCAATTCCCGCAGCTGCTGAAGGTTGCTGTCCCTGAAGAAGTTGGCGAGCGCGTTTTCGATACGTTCTTCGGGATAGACGCGTCCCGTCCGGATTCTCTGCTGGAGGTCGTCCACCGAGATATCCACATTGACGACTTCGTCCGCGCCCGTAACGACCCAGTCGGGTATCCGTTCCTTCACTTTGATTCCCGTTGCCTGTTCGACGATCTCGTAAAGGCTTTCCAGATGCTGGATATTCAGGGTGGAGATCACATGGATTCCGGCATTGAGGAGTTCCTCCACGTCCTGCCAGCGTTTCTGATTCTTGGAACCGGGTGCGTTCGTGTGTGCAAGTTCATCCACCAGGACCACCTGCGGACGGCGTGAGAGAATTGCCGGAACATCCATTTCTGTGACGGCGATGTTCCTGTGCATGGTCATGCGGCGCGGAATCACCTCAAGGTCTTCCAGGCACGCTTCCGTTTCCGCGCGTCCGTGGGTTTCGAGAAGCCCCACAGCCACATCGACGTGTTCTGCGTGCTTAAGCCGCCGCGCCTCCTTGAGCATCTGTGTGGTTTTTCCGACTCCCGCGCAGTAGCCGAGGTAGATTTTCAGCTTGCCGCGCCGGGCATTGCGGATCATTTTCAGAAAGTTGTCTGCATTGCGTGCCGTATCCATGATGCGATTTCCTTTTCCCGGAGGCATTTCACAGCCATTTGACGGAAGGCTTTTCATTGTTGTCTTCCTCCTGTTCCACTCCTGCGACGGGAAGCGTGAACAGGAATGAGCTTCCGGCACCCTCCCTGCTTTCCACACTGATTTCGCCGTTCATGGAGGTTATGATCTCTTTTACGATCGACAGACCAAGCCCGACTCCTGTTTTGGGGTCCTGTCCGGGAGCGCGGTAGAACTGCTCAAAGAGATGGTTCCGGACTTCCGGCGACATTCCTTTGCCCGTATCGCTGACAGTGAACCCCACTGTGTCTTTCCGTTTTTCCGCTTTGAGCGTGATTGTGCCTCCCGGAGGCGTGAAACGGATTGCATTGCTGATCAGGTTGTCGAAAACATATTTGATTCTCATTTCTTCGACCGGAACTTCCGGCAGGTCGGGGGCGGCTTCCGTAACCAGACTGATATTCCGTTCCAGGCATTCCGCCTTGAAGCGTTCCGCGGCTTCCGCGACAATGGAGTATGGGGAGCGCCCGACGAGCTTGACTTTCTGTTTGCCGGAAGCGCGGTTGAGGTCGAGGAGATCGCTTATGATATTCGCCAGCCGGTCGCTGTCGTCGCGCATCGCCATGACAAGGTCGAGCTGGTCGGGATTGAGTTTTCCGATTTTTTCTTCCAACAGAAGATAGACCGACATCCGAAGCGAAGTCAAGGGAGTTTTCAACTGATGTGATACCGTGGAGATGACGCTCCGCTTGAGTTCCTGCTGTTCATGTGCCATCGTGACGTCTTTCATGATGATGCCGATCCCGGAAATTTTCTCCGGCGGGGCGTCCATCGGAATCGGAATTGCGGTCGGCTGGAAGAAGTATTCCTTGTTGTCGATGAAATACTGAATGACGCCGTCGTTTTCCCCGCATGTGCTGATTTGACCGGTGTGGAGCACCTTTTCATAAATCTCGTCGAGCCACGGCAGATTCAAGTGATCGACTTTGACGCCGGGATGGAGCTTGAAACAGCGTTCGGCGCTCTGTGTTGCGATCTCGACCCGTCCGCGCACTGCGTCGAATACGGCAATCGGCGTGGGCAGCTCGTGGAAAACATCGCGCGTGGTCCGCTCGGAGCGTTCCAGTTTGATTCTGTCGTTGCGCCTTGCCTCGCGCAGAGCGGTAGCCATGGTGTTGAAGGAACGGGAAAGCTGTCCGATTTCATCATTGGATTTGGAGTCAAGGACAATGTCGAGGTTGCCGCTGCTGATTTCCGTCGTGAGCAGAATCAGCTTGCGGATCGGATTGAGAATCCAGTTTTTCAGCAGAACGGTCAGAATGATCGCAAACAGGCAGCATCCCGCAAGGATCATCAGGACACGCCGGTGCAGATATTCCGCTTCGATCCGCGCGCTGTCCTTCGCCTGGCTCATATTCTGCTGATTGAGCGCCAGAATTTCACCGGAGAGGCGTTTGATTTCCAGAAAAAGCGGATATGCCTGCCGCCGGTAAATTTCACGCCGCCGCTGTTCCGGCTGTTTCCTGTCGGTAATCTCCGGAAGCAGCGCAATATAGTGCGGAAGCAGTTCTTCGATCTTTTCCGCCCGTTCCTTTTCACCCTGCACTGTGACGTTGTTCAGTTCCGCTGCCCAGCTTTTCTGCATCAGTTCGATGTTTTCCGTGATGATCGGCGCGACATCGCCGTCCCAGTCGGTGAAAGTGTGCAGAAGCGCACTGTCTACACGTTCCAGTGCATTGTTCATCTGCTGGCAGTGCAGGACACTCTGATAGTTCTCCCGCAGGATGACGTCGATAGCCCTGCCGAGTTTTCCCACCTGTTGGATCATGACTCCGCCGACAGCCCCGATCAAAAGGAGCAGTATTCCGAAACTGATCAGAAATTTTTTCTTGATATCCAGCATAATCCGCCTTTCCGTTGCAGTGATGCAGAGAATACAGCAAAATACGTGCCAACTATGAAAGTGAGTTGAAATGCCATATTTGCCATAACCGGTTTCTTGCAGTCTGCAATGTCGTGTTTTCGTTGTTTCCTTGCAATCTGCAATCGCATGGCATACCGTCTCCGGAGGCTATGCCCGATTTACCTGTTTTCTTC
>DXVA01000318.1:0-1681 GCA_019408975.1 Lentisphaeria bacterium
CCCTCCATCCGCAAGACTGGAGCATATCTTTCTCCGGGCATGAGCAATGAACAGATCAAAGCTCTGGTGACAACTTTGGAAGAGGAAGTGTATCGGCGGATTCAGGCGGAAAACCGTCTGGCGAAACTTGAGGCTCATGCCGAGGAGCTGGCGCGATCGGCCATTCCGGCAACACCCTTTGGAGAACTTTCTCAGAAAACCGGCAGACCGCGCACCTGTCTGGTTCGGAATTACCTCCGGAGCGCCCAGGAAGTAAAAAAGGAGCATTTGGGTGCATACATCCAACTGCTCCTGCCTCTGTATGCGGCACGGGAACTGCTTCTGGATACACTTCCCGCTCCGACTTCTGCATCGGCCGCTTCGGTCAGCTGTTGAACTCGAATGCGCCCCGGCGAGCGGCACTCTTGCGGACGCGCGGCGTCTCCTTCTCCTTGATCTCGCGAAAGAAGGCGGAGTAGAGACTCTGCTCCGGAGTCTTTGCTCCATTCGGACTCCAGAGACCTTCTTCGATGACTTGCGCGAGGATCTCTTTCGTGTTGAGCGGCGTCCGGCTGCGCTTGAGGACCAGCAGAGCAGCATTCAGGAGTGAGAGCTTCTTCTCCGGCGATCCGCCGGATTCCGGCGCGGGATTGGGCGTGTCCACTTCCTCTTCCGCTTCCGACGGGATCTCCGCATCGACTGCTTCCGTCTCCGGTTCCGTTGCCGGGACCGCCTCCGGCGCTCCCGGTTCGGCGATGACCCGTTCGATTCTGGTGACGATGAACTCGCGGTCGCTGCCGACCTTTTTGACTTTCCAGCCGTTCGCGGTGATCTCGGTTACGACGACCTCGGTCTCATTGCGTCCGACTTTCACCATGACGATAGTCCCGACTGTGATTTTGCTCGTGTCGCACATAGTTACCTCCTGTGGTTGTTTGAGTTGCGGCTTCTCTGCTTCGCTGGTGCATATACAACCATGACTTGCGCCGCTTATCCAGTCGCAGTCTGAAAATAAAGGCAAAATAGATGGATAATTCTTTGAAAATCACAGCATTGCAGCCTGAAGTGCTGGTGAGATTGCTGAAACAGGCCGGATCCCGGACCGCTTCTCCGGAGATGATTGCCGCAGATCTTGCTTCCGGTGCGCCGCAGAATCCGGACGGCACGATCAACCTGATTGAATATGCCGCCTGGCTGGCAAAGGAGGAAGACGATGCCGATCAATCCGAGTAACATGCGCGTGGTGGACGTCGCGCGGCTTCTGAACTCCACGTCGTTCGGATTTGTTCTGCCGCAGGCACGGCTTTACCGCGAGTTCAACCGCGTCGGCTTCCGGATCGGCTCTTCGGAGAATCCGCGCAACATCAACCTCCTGAAATACATTGCCTGGATGTTCGACCGGAAACACACTCCGGAGGAGACGTCCGGCGCACGCACCTATGAGGACCGGCGCAATGCCGAGCGCGACCGTCAGGCGGAACAGTCGCTCGCCGGACGCGACATCGGCCCGCTCCCGGAGGTCGTGAATCCCGACAGGAAAGCCGCGTGCGAACGGAATTTCCAGCTTTTCTGCGAGAGCTATTTCCCGGAGACCTATTCTCTTGCATGGTCGCCGGATCATCTGAAGGTGATTGAGAAGATTGAAACGGCGGTTCTGCGAGGTGGACTCTTTGCGCTGGCGCTCCCGCGCGGTTCCGGGAAG
>DXVA01000318.1:1691-5200 GCA_019408975.1 Lentisphaeria bacterium
AAGCTCTGGCTCTTGATACTCCTCTTGCGACTCCAACTGGTTGGACGACCATGGGAGACGTGAAGGTTGGTGACTGGCTCTTCGATGAACAGGGACATCAGTGTCGGGTGATTATCAAATCCCCGGTTTTTATTGGGCACGATTGCTACCGGGTCACATTCAATGATGGTGAATCCATTGTTTGCGATGCGGATCATTTGTGGGAAATCGAGGATATTTACGGTAGAAAAAATCCATATGTTAAAACAACAGAATGGCTGTTTGCTCGTTACAATGTTGGCAAGAGAGGATACTGCGAGAGCCGCTTTCGTATTCCAATGCAGAAACCGATTCAGACGCAGACCATAAATCCTCTACCTATAGCCCCTTATGCACTTGGTGTCTGGCTGGGAGACGGTACATGTGCATGCTCCAGAATCACATTGTTCGATGCTGATGCAGATGAAATTGCGCATAACATTCGAAAAGAATCCGGGCGGGAGAACTTTACTCTCTGTGATTATGGGCATAAAGAGCATACGGTTCTTGGAACATTAACCTTGGCGAGTAAAAGCCATGTACAGACCAGCGGAAGTGGACGGACTCGGCTAAGAGAACTTGGATTGCTTGACAATAAGCATATCCCCAAAGAATATCTACGTGCAGATGTCAGCGATCGCCTCGCCCTACTTCAGGGCATCATGGATACGGATGGACATGTAGATGAAGGCGGACACATGGATATTTGCATTAAGTATCCGCAATTTGCGGAAGATTTCGGAGAGTTGCTTTCTTCGCTTGGTATCAAATACGGTGTCGGTGAAAAAACGGTTATGCTGGATGGCAAGAAACATGGTCCCTATTTCCGCTTTTATTTTAACGGTTACCGTGATCAGGATTTCTTTCAGCTGAAACGTAAATTGAACAGACTTCGTGAACGCCCTAAAAGACACATTAAGGAAACAGGCTGTTTAAGCCACACACCATGTGATGTCCGGACGATCGTCCGGATAGAAAAGGTCGAGTCAGTCCCCACACAGTGCGTGACGGTTGATTCGCCATCTCATCTTTACCTTGCGGGAAAGCGTATGGTTCCAACGCACAACAGCACCCTTTCTGAATCCGCTGTAATCTGGGCAATGCTGTATGGCCACCGGGAGTTCATTACGCTCATTGGAGCAACTGAATCGGCCTCGTTGGAAACACTGGACAGCATCAAGACCGAGCTGGAAGTCAACGAACGTCTGGCCGAAGACTTCCCGGAAGTCTGTTACCCGATTGCCCAGTTGGAAGGGATCGCGAACCGATGTACTGGTCAGTTGTATAAGGGTGAGCGCACCCGAATCACCTGGACAAGCAACGAGATCGTTCTGCCGACCGTCGAAGGAAGCAGGGCTTCCGGCATCATCGTCCGAGTTGCCGGTATCACTGGACGTATCCGTGGTATGAAGTTCAAGCGGAGCGACGGCCGGAGCGTGCGGCCGAGCCTGGTTGTAATCGACGATCCGCAGACCTCGGAAAGCGCCGGTTCTTTGGAGCAGACCCGCAAGCGGGTTCGTGTGCTTGCCGGAGACATCCTGGGACTTGCCGGGCCCGGGCAGAAAATCTCCGGGATCATGCCCTGCACGATCATCCGCCCGGGTGACATGGCCGACATCATCCTCAACCGAAACACACATCCGGACTGGAACGGCGAAAAGACCCGAATGGTCTACCGCTTCCCCACGAATATGAAACTGTGGGAGGAATACGCCGAGATCCGGGCGGAAGCTCTGCGCACGGAGGGCAATTTTCAGAAGGCGACGGAGTTTTATCTGGCGAACCGGGAGGCGATGGATGCCGGAGCGGAAGTGAGCTGGGAGGCCCGCTTCAACCACGATGAAGTATCGGCACTTCAACACGCAATGAATCTGAAGTTGCAGGACGAAACCGCCTTCATGAGCGAATATCAAAACGATCCTTTACCGGAGGATATGGACGACGATGCTTTGATGACTGTTGATGAAATAGCCAGTAAAGTCAACGGTCTGCGCCAGGGAAATATTCCTCTTGTCTGCGACCGGGTGACAATGTTCATCGACATCCAGAAAGCCCTTCTGTTTTATACTGTGGTGGCATGGTCTGAGAACTTCACAGGAGCAGTCATAGACTATGGAGCATGGCCGGAACAACACAATCGGATGTTCACCTTGTCCGCCGCAAATCCAACGATACAGATGAAGTTTCCCAACGCCGCGCTGGAGGGATGTATCTACGGGGCATTGGATGCACTGGTGAATGAGATGCTCTCCCGTGACTGGAAAAGAGAGGATGGCGCGATATTGAAAATTGAACGTGCCATGATAGATGCAAACTGGGGAAGCTCGACTGACATCGTATATCAGTTCTGTCGGCAGAGCCAGTGGAGCGGAATCGTCTATCCATCTCATGGCCGCTATGTCGGAGCAAGCAGCAAACCCATGACCGAATACAGGAAACAGCCTGGCGACCGGCTCGGATTCAACTGGATGATTCCAAACGTTGCAGGTAAAAGGGCTATTCGTCATGTGGTTTTCGATTCGAACTTCTGGAAGTCGTTCATCCATGCACGGCTTGCCGTAGCGCTGGGCGATAAAAGCTGTCTCTCTTTTTATGGGCGGCATCCGGCGCTGCATCAGCTGATTGCCCAGCACCTTACTGCGGAATACCGGGTTAAGACCCAGGGGCGCGGCAGAACGGTTGATGAATGGAAACTACGTCCTGAACGGAATGACAATCACTGGCTGGACTGCCTTGCCGGATGTGCGGTATGTGCTTCCATGCTGGGATGTACCCTTCCGGAATTCGGTGTTGGAACTAAACGAAAGGCACCGCCCATAGGGAAACTGTCCGATATCCAGAGAACCCGAAAAGGGAAAGAAAAGCTTGTTTCCGTCGGCTATGAGTCCGGGATGAAGCTGTCAGACCTCCAAAAAAGCAAGCGTCAATAAAAAAATTGCATTTTTTTTTGAAAAAAACAGCTTTTTAGGTTACACCCCTGCCCAAAAATCTGAATATAAATGGTGTAGGACATCATCTTATGGAGAAAAATATGAACTACGGAAGCGTATGCAGCGGAGTTGAAGCGGCAACTCTGGCATGGAAAGGGCTGGGCTGGAATGCGAAGTTCTTTGCCGAAGTCGAGCCGTTCCCGTCGACAGTATTGATGGAACGATTTGGAGCGACCCGGCCGTTGCGCCCGTTGGATCCGGTCGATGTTAACAACGAAAAGGAGCGAAAGACCCGGGAATTGTGGAAACGGCAGATCGCAGGTCTTCCCGAGGGAGGGACAATTCCAAATTACGGAGATTTTACCATAATAAAGAAAGAGGATGTAAATGAAACTATCGACCTGCTCGTCGGGGGGACACCCTGCCAGGATCTCTCAATCGCAGGAAAACGACTGGGATTTGAAGGTCAGCGAAGCGTGCTCGCTCTCGACTTTGTACGACTGTGCTTTGAGCTTGGAGTCCGCTGGGTTGTGTGGGAAAATGTCCCCGCTGCTCTTTCCA
>DXVA01000319.1 GCA_019408975.1 Lentisphaeria bacterium
GCCTGAAACAATACGGCGTGGAATTTCATGCATCTTCCTGCAAGGCGGGAATCCTGAAAGGGATTGTATTTGAAAATATCGGCATAAAAGGGAAAAACAGCTATGAATATCCTTCGCTTCAGGCGAAAAGACTTCAGGTTGCCGTTTCTCCGTGGCGCATTTTCGAGGGTGCATTCCTGCCGGTGCGGGTGAAGATCGGAGACGGGCGGCTGAATCTGCCTCTGCTGCCCGAATTCGGAAAAGAGGGGGAGACGGATCTTCTTTCCTTTACCGCACTGAATGCCGACATCGGCGGCGATCCGGGCATGATCGTCCTGCATAAAGCCAAAGGAAAAATCCGGAATTTCGAGTTTTCCGTTTCCGGCACTCTGGACAATCTCCTGCATCTTGCCGGGGCGCGGGGAAGTGAACTGCTCCATGATAAACTTATGGAGAAGGAATCGGAAAAAACATTGCCGGTGCGATCCCTCAACTGGTATTGCAGACTGATGGAAAATATTCCGCTTTCCATGCGTAAATACATCATCCGTTCCCTTGATAAATTCAGTGAACGCAGTTTCGAGGGAGTTCCCAAAATCAATGCGTTTCTTTCCCTTGATGCGAAGGATTTCAATAAAACACGCGCAGAGGCTTCGCTTTTTTTCCCGGATTTTCAGTATGGCTACCTGAAGATCGGGGCGATTCATGAAAAACTTCTCCTGAAAGACGGGATTCTCCAGTTTCAGGATTTGCGGCTGGAGCTGGGCAACGGGGAATACATTCTGTCGCAGGGGCGGTATGACAACAGCATGAGCAGTATCAGCGGCACGTTTTCCGGAAGCTGTTCTCCCGAAAAAATGCTTCTGTTCGTCGATGAAGCCGCCCGGGAAACGCTGGCGGACAAACTCAAACTTTCCGAAGCGAAGCTGATTGCGTTCGACGGCACCCTTCATCATCTTTCCATTCTGACCGGCAGTTACTCCGGCACGGTCGAACTCCGTATTCCGGTGATGACTTTCAACGGAGTCAGACTTAAAAACGTATCTACAACCGTAGATATCGGCGATGATCTGATTTCCGGCAGGATCGTCAGCGATGATCCGGGAGGCAATGAGATCCGGTCAACCTATACGATCACCGGAAACACTTTCAAAGCGGTTGTTGACGGCAAAACGCCGCCGCATGCCTTGCGCAACTTCCTCTCGGACAGTGCGGCTGAGTTCATTTACGGCAATATAAAATTCAAAAACAGCCCGGAGCGCCTGCATTTTTCCGGCGAAATCACTTCGCATAATTGGAAAAGTTCTGAATTCGAGGGAAAAATCAAGCTGACTCTGCCCTCCGTGATCTGTCACGGGCTGGAGGTCAACCAGACGGCGGCGGAGCTGGTGTTCACTCCGAATACGCTTGCCGTCAATAATATTGAAGCGAAGATCGACGACAGTCTCAGTATTTCCGGCAATATGAAGTGCCTCCTGAAAGACCGGCTGATCACGGCATCCGTCATCTGCCGCGGTTCTCCGGGCAAGACGATCAAAATGCTCGATCCCCAGCACAAATCCTTCATCGAAAGCCTGACCGCCGATATCAAATGGCCCGCGAAAGGCAATCTGATGGAAACCAATGCCGACATCAGCATCAGTTACGGAAAGAATCCGGCATATTTCATAACCGGATCACTGGTCATGACCGATTTTGAATACCGCGATATTCACTTCAATTATGGAGCCACCCGCTTTCTGATCGACTCCAACAAGCTTCTGGTCCTTCCCGGCGCAATTCTTCAGACCGGAGACGGGCAATCGCTTCTGACGGTTTCCTACCGGGGCGCGTCGTCCCGCGAAGAGGAAGACATTGCGCAGGAATTCATTTCTCCGAAAGGCATCCTGAACTTTTCGATCGACAGTACCATGTCCGGCAATGACATCATGCGCTGCCTCTATCCTGAATGGCGGAGCGAATTCATCGACTTCCCGCAGAGAATGAAGGTCACGGCATCCGGGCTGATCGATTATAAAAATGAGATGAACACCCGCTTTACGGCGGAGATCAACAACGGGATCTGTTTCTGGAACGGTATACGGATTACGGACGTGGATACGGGAGTCCGGTATGAGAACAATAAACTTTTCATCAAAAACGCTTCGGCGGCTGTCTGCAACGGCAGGATCGGCATGGATTATGAGTTTGATTTCAATACGAAAAGAGGGCGGATCGATGCCAAACTGAAAGGCGCGCTCCTTTCCTCCGTGCTTCGGGAATTCCACATCGACATGCTCGACACCTCGCAGACGAACGCATTGGTTTCCGCAGCCATGAACGCCGGATT
Organism: Lentisphaeria bacterium; assembly: GCA_019408975.1. Lineage (GTDB taxonomy): Bacteria > Verrucomicrobiota > Lentisphaeria > Victivallales > UBA1829 > UBA11452. The sequence continues at coordinate 2,309 of DXVA01000319.1, forward strand.
ATACTATGATGCAAGGGATTTTCTGCAGATGGACGGCGCCGGCGATTTGCAGATCAAAGGATCGGACCTCTGGTCTGTTCCGGTTCTGGGGGAGCTGTTGAAAATCCTCGGCAAGGCATGGAACACGAACAATCTGGGCAGCATTACGGAAGTTAACGGTGAATTCAAGCTGCGCGGCGACGAACTGACCACGAAAAGCCTGAAATCGGACGGGAGCGTGGTCGCGCTCAATGCAAACGGTTCCTATCACTGGAACACGAATGAGTTTGATTTCCGTATCCGCGCGGAACTCCTGAAAGGCACCCTGCCGTTTGAAACGCTTTCCACCGTCCTGACTCCGATCTCATGGATTCTCGAACGCCGTATTCAGGGTAAACTGGACTCCTACAAGTGGCAGGAATAAGAACCGGATGCTCTTTTTCTGAAATCTCTCTTTTTGACATGCGGAATGCGGTTTTTATCCATTCAAAAAATGGAATTTCCGTGTAAGATTATAATATGCAGGCAAATTGATTTCTTCATCAAAACCGAAATTAACAAGGAGTATCAGTATGAAGATCGGAGCTCTTGCGAGTTCGTTGAGACTGCCTCTGCTGGAAACGTTCGATGCGTATCGGCAGATGGGGCTTCAAGGTGTCCAGATCGGAGTGAATATGGAGTTTCTTGCATATCCCGATGAAAAGATCGAGGAAATCAAGGCGCGTTGTAAAATGGACGGGCTGACGATTTCCGCAATCTGCGGAGACATCGGAGGGCACGCATTCCAGACGCAGGGGGAGAACATGAAACGCGCGGAGTTCCTCTGCCGTGTCGTGGATCTTGCCGGCCGCCTTGAAACACATGTCATTACAACTCATATCGGTGTTGTTCCGGAAGACGGAAGCGATCCGGTTTATCCGCTGATGCTCGAATCCATCCGCCATGCCGCGGACTATGCCGCAGACAGGGATGTCACATTTGCAATCGAAACCGGGCCGGAGAAACCGGAAACGCTGAAAACGTTTATCGAGGAGGTCAATTCCAAAGGGCTCGGAGTCAATCTTGATCCGGCAAACCTCCGCATGGTTTCCTGCGTCGATCCCGTGCATGCGGTCGAAGTGCTCGGCAAGTATATTGTGCATACTCACGCAAAAGACGGCATCAATCTGTTTCCCGGTTCCGCCGCGGCGGCATACGGCATGGTCAATCCTGACGGGACAAAACGCGATCTCGGAGTCGAACCCGCAAGGTATAAGGAAGTTCCGCTTGGACAGGGGCAGGTACCCTGGGACGGTTATCTCGCCGCACTGAAGAAGGTCGGTTATGACGGATTCCTGACCATTGAGCGTGAATGCGGCGATGATCCGGCGGGCGACATCCGGCTGGCACAGAAATTTTTACTTGAAAAACTCGGCTGAGGAGCAGAAGCATGGCGAAAAAACTGAAAGCCGCTCTGATCGGATTCGGCGGAATGGGGCATTTCCATGCCACGCAGTACAAAAAACAGAAAAACTGTGAGTTGGTTGCGATCTGCGATATCGACAAAAAGAAATTTGAAAAACTTTCCGCCGACATCAATCTCGGAAACAGCGGCGACGCCGATCTTTCCAACGTGCGCCAGTATCTTTCCTACGAAGACCTGATCAAAAACGAGAAGTTCGATTTCCTTGATATCTGCCTGCCCTGCCATCTCCATGCGGAATATGCGATCCGTGCAATGAAAGACGGCTATCACGTGCTGTGCGAAAAACCGATGGCACGTGACGTCAAGCTTGCGGATCAGATGATCGAAGTGTCGAAAAAGACAAAAAAATTCCTGATGATTGCCCAGTGTCTCCGCTTTGAGAAGACATTCAATACGGTCAAGCAGGCGTATGATTCCGGAAAGTACGGCAGGCTTCTGCGTCTTTCCATGACCCGTTGCGGCGGCGCTCCCTCACAGGGCTGGTATCGTGACGTCAAGTGCAGTGGCGGCGCGATTCTTGACCTTCACCTGCATGATACCGATTTCATCAATTACATGATCGGAGTTCCCGACGCAGTCCTCACCAGCGGCGTAACGCGTGTCAGCGGAGGTTTCGACGACCTTATGACGACCTACTATTTTGAAAACGGCCCGATTGTCCATTCCGAAGGCAGCTGGTGCCGTTCCAAATGGGGGTGCACGACGGTCGCGGTCTTCGAAAAAGCAACAATGGAAATCGCCGCCCCGAAGGTGATCGTCCACATGGAGGACAAAAAGGACAAAGAGATCGACTGCACCGGAACCAACGGATATTTCAATGAAATTGCTTATTTCAGTGAATGTATTCTGAAAAACAAGCGCCCTGTGACTGCTTCCGTGGAAAGCACGCGCGACTCCATCCGTATTGTCCTTGCGGAAGAAAAGTCTGCACGAACCAACCGCAGGGTTTCCCTGAAACAATAAAAGAGTCATCTGCTTGGGAACCGCTGTCAACGTTTCCCGGGTGGAGTTCTGCGGATTTCATCTTTATTAAAAAAATTGTTTTAATAATGCGATGCTCTGCATCGCAAAAATGCTTCGTGCAGGACTTTCAGCCCTGCTTCGGTCCAGCTGAATAAGCTGGTCGCCGCAGGCGAAATCCCCGATACCCCGTGTGCCCTGCACCGGGGCAGTTCATTGTGGAAAATTTGTCTCGCCAAATGAGATTTTACCGGATTTCGCAGGGACAAAAGCCGGCAGGGACTTGAAACTGCGGGCAGGGAAGATAGATTATTCCATCATTCTATAATCAAGGTGAAATCATGAGACAGTTTATTTTTCTGCTATTTCTGCTTCTTGCCCTTCCGGGCGCCGTTTCCGCCGGTGAAAAAAAAGCGGCGGAGCCTGTGCCGCCTGCGCTTCCTGCTCCATCCATTAAGGACTGTCTCTTATACACATCTCCGAGCCC
>DXVA01000032.1:0-4430 GCA_019408975.1 Lentisphaeria bacterium
AATCGAAACTACCGCTTCCGCACCGCATTGCCCCAGCATCCGGATTTTCTCTTCCGGCGGCAGAAGAAGCTGAGGTGCGGAACGCGGGCTCACCAATTCCCGCGGATGCGGATAAAAAGTCATGGCAACCGGAACGGCATGATGCGTCTTCGCCACATTCAGAAGTTCCGTCAGAAGCTTCCGGTGCCCCAGATGCACTCCGTCAAAAACACCGACCGCCACTGCAACAGAAGAAATTCCGTAATTGGAAAGTTCCTCAATCGAACTCACTTCCAGAACTTTGCCGCCTGCCATTGTTTTTCATTCTCTCCGTCATTTTTTCTCAGATCAATAAGGTAATATAATAAAAATGACGGATTTTGCAAGCGTCAGAAATCCGTCATTTTCATAATAGCCTTAATTATGAATGTCACTTTTCCGTTTCTCTGTCGATCTGACGGTAATATGCGTCATGGTAACGCTGGAGCTTCTCCCGTTTCTCCCCCTCTTTCTTCTCCAGATAAGTACCGCCGAGACAGAAACAGGCAAATCCGCCGGATGCCGCCGCCCATGCCGCCGCATCGGTAATGTCGAAAGTCCCTTTTTCCCTGCCTTCCGCAAACTGCCTGACAAGAGAGGAAACGAAACCGCCGGCAAAGTTGTCGCCGCATCCCGTGGTATCCCCGCGAAGTGACGGATTGGCGGCAAGTTCCTCGTCCACAAGCGCCGAAACCGGATAAGAGGTCAAAGGCATCTTACTGAAAACGCGTCCGTCAGACCACACATAAAAATCTTTGGCTCCATGAGTTATGACAAATGACGAAACTCCGGAGGAACTCAGGAAGCCTGAAATCCCCGCCAGATCGTTCTTCCCGGAAAGGCGAACCGCCTCCTCCCAGTCAACGATCAACAGGTCGATGTATCTGTAAGATTCCGCGCCGTCTCCCATCGGCCACGGCTTATCGGGATTGCGCATCTCATTGATGAAATCGAAAACCGTTGAAACGATATTGATCTTTCCGGCTTCATGAGCACGCTTCAGCAGTATGGAAAGCTTCTCATGGAACGAGGGAACCAGAGCCGTCGCTCCGAACCAGATGATATCCGCATCATAAAAGGCATCCGGCAGATGTTCCGGTGTGTAAGCGTAACATGCTCCGATCGTATTGATGAAAGTGCGTTCCCCTTTGCCGTTGTGCGCACGCGGATCGGAAAGCACGTCCGTACTGGGGGAGGCTCCGGGCAGAGCCACATAATTGGAGGCGTCCAGAGGAGTCTTCGCAATAATGGAACGGAGAAACTCCGCAGTTTCGTCATTTCCCGTTGCGCCGTAAAACTTGAAAGTGACGGGCAGATCGGAAAGTATCTGGGACGCATTGATCGCGCCGACGATCGCCGGGCCTCCGAGATTCTCGGCATGGGGAGCGCGTCCGGCGGTCAGCGCCCGTTTCAATTCCGGATAACTTTTCCCCGTGAATGCCTCCAAAGCATCGGCAAACACCAGTTTTCCCGGCGTAAGCCCGCCGTCCCCGTCTTTTTTTGAAGCACACGCGGTAAATGCGGGGGCTGTAAAATCAATGTCGGCATAGAGGATGTCGGCAAGGGAGCAGCCGGCAACGGAAACTGTCGTTTTTTTCATGAATCACCTGATTGTTTATGGTTTTCGGAGGTGTCCGGAAACACCGGCACGCTCCCTGGTTTATTTGTAAAAAAGAAACATGTCCGGCGGATAAGGAACTTTTCTCCATAATCAATGTCTCTGTACCTGTCGCCGCCCCGAATCTCCTGTTTATCCGGATAAGATACATCGGTTGTAGAATTTTGTAAAGTAATATTTCATATAAAAGAGAGGGAGGATTTGAATTTTCAGTAAAAAAATCGAAAAAAATACCGGATTCGGATTGCGAAACCACCAAATAGAGATTAAAGTCATTCTCCCCGGAGAAGGCTCCGTCTCCGGAAGAACAAATTATGGAGGAATTTTTTATGAGTGACGAAAAAAATATTTTTGATGAAAATAAAAATGGCGGAGCTCCCGAAGTAATCCATGCGGAAAGCGTGGAGAATGCGGAGCAGAATTCCGGCGAAGGCATTGCCGAAGCAGTCGTGCCGGCGATTTCTCCGCCGGGCGTGATCGTATTCCCGTTTGCATTGACTCCGCTCGTTCTGGACAATGCGGAAATGATCGCGCTGGTCGAAAAGGCGGTAACGGGCGAAGATCGCCTGATCGCGATTTTTCCGGAAATGCCGGACCCCAACACCCCTGCCGCGGACATTCAGGGCATGGGGCTGAAGGTCAAGGACATGGAACTGGACGGAAAGAAGGTCTCCACGGTCGGCGTTCTCTGCCGTATCGTCAAGGTACTGAAATTCCCGGACGGCACCGTGCGCATGCTCCTGCGCGGACTCAACCGCGTGGAATTCGTGGAACGCCTTTTCCTGAACAGCACCAAGCTTGCGAAAGTGCGCCGGCTCACGCTTGAACCGGACAACAGCATCGAGACGGTCGCAATGGTCAGAAACGCGGTCAAACAATTTCAGGAGATCGTTTCCTTCTCCCCGAACTTCCCGGAGGAGCTCAAGATCGCGATCATCAACCTGACCGACAACGTCAGGATCGCCGATCTGATCGCCGATACGATCAACATCAGTTATCCGGAAAAGCTTGCGGTGCTGACTTTCCCGACACTTCAGGAACGGCTGCATCTGTTGACGATTCTGCTCAACCGCGAGGTGGAGGTTCTGCGCCTCGGCTCCGAGATTCAGTCCCAGGTTCACAACGCCATGAGCAAATCCCAACGCGAGTTTTTCCTGCGCGAACAGCTCAAGACCATCAAGGAGGAGCTGGGCGAAGGCACGAAAAATCCTGATATCGTCGCAATTCAGGAACGGATCGGCAAACTCAATCTGCCGGAAAACGTCCTTGAAATCGTCAAAAAAGAGACGGAACGCCTGGAAATGATCCCGCAGGCGGCGGCGGAATACAATATCGCCTATACGTATATCGACTGGCTCCTTTCCGTGCCGTGGAACAATTTCACGGAAGACCGTCTTGACGTTGCCGAAGCAGGGAAAATCCTTGACCGCGACCATTACGGCTTGAAAGATGTGAAGGAAAGAATCCTGGAATTTCTTTCCGTGCTTCAACTCAAGAAGGACCGGAAAGCACCGATCATCTGTTTCGTCGGGCCTCCGGGCGTAGGCAAAACCTCTCTGGGCAAATCGATTGCGGAAGCCATGGGCAGGAAATTCGTCAGGATGTCCCTCGGCGGCGTACGTGACGAAGCGGAAATCCGCGGACACCGCAGAACCTATATCGGGGCTCTGCCCGGACGCATCATTCAGGGAATGAAAAAGGCAGGAAGCTCCAATCCGGTTTTCATGCTGGATGAGCTCGATAAACTCGGGAACGATTTCCGGGGCGATCCGGCTTCGGCGCTTCTTGAGGTGCTTGACCCGCAGCAGAACAACGCGTTCAACGACCATTATCTTGAAGTTGACTACGACCTGAGTTCCGTCATGTTCATCGCCACGGCGAATATCATGGATACGATTCCGGGGCCGCTGCTCGACCGCATGGAAATCGTGCGCCTGCCGGGTTACACGGCAATGGAAAAACGCCAGATCGCGAAACAGTTCCTGATTCCGCGCCAGATCGAGGAAAACGGACTGACGGACAAGCATCTGGACTTCACGATGGAAGCGGTCGATGAGATCATCAATTATTATACGCGCGAAGCCGGAGTCCGGACTCTGGAGCGAACCATCGGCGCAGTCTGCCGCAAACTCGCAAGAGAGATCGTGGAAGGCAAGCACGGCAACGGTGAAACGATCATCGTGACGGAACAGGAGGTCCGTCGCCTGCTCGGCGTGCGCAAGTTCTCGATGGACGAAGCCATGCGCAAGCCTGAAGTCGGAGTCGCCACCGGAATGGCATGGACCAGTGTAGGCGGGACGATTCTTCAGGTCGAGGCGGCGGCAATGCCAGGAAAAGGCGACCTGAAACTGACCGGTTCGCTGGGGGATGTCATGAAGGAAAGCGCTCTCGCCGCGTTTTCGCTCGTGAAAGGCAAGAGCGAAGAACTGGGCATTGATCCGGCGCTCTTCACCAATCATGACTTCCATATTCACGTGCCGGACGGCGCAACGCCGAAAGACGGACCGTCCGCCGGCGTCACGCTGACCACGGCGCTGGTATCGCTGCTGACGAACACTCCGGTGCGCCCGGATATTGCCATGACGGGTGAAATCACCCTGCGCGGCAAAGTGACGGCAATCGGCGGCGTCAAGGAAAAGACGATCGGCGCCATGCGTTCAGGCATCCGGAACATCATTCTCCCGCTGGACAACAAAAAGGATGTGGACGACATTCCCGAGGAAGTTCGGGAAAAAGTCACGTTCCATTTCGTTTCCACTGTGCGCGAAGTGCTGGATCTTGTGCTGGAAAAGAA
>DXVA01000032.1:4440-23074 GCA_019408975.1 Lentisphaeria bacterium
CAGAACGCAGGGGAATCCCCGGAAAGGGCTCCCCTGTTTTTTCATTTTACAGGATTATTTTGAAAAGAGGTAAAAAATGCTGCTTCGCTTATCTGTCATCGCCATGATGTCGCTCTTGAGTGCGGGACTCTCCGCAGCACAGGCAACGGCAAAGGATCTGACCGCGGAACAATTCATGTCGATTGTCCGGAATCCTCCGGGGCGTGACTCCTGGGCGAAAATGGAGGGCTATGCGATGCATAAACGCGAAGGCGCACGTTCAGTCAAGGCGCCGATCCGCATGGGAACCCTTTTCACGCCGGAACGCACCATTGCGCAGATCACATTCAATAAGAATGAAATCTACAATATCGGGCAGACCTACGGGAAAAATCCGCAGTCCACCATGGAAAGCAGCGGATTTGCCCCCGGCAAGGCGCAGATCGGAATTTACGGGATCAATCCTGAAGACCTCACCATGAATTTCATTTACTGGAAGCTCAAAGTCGAAAATCCCTCCGATTCAGTCCGCGGTCAGAACTGCCGCGTCTTTACGCTGACAGCCCCGAACGGCAAAGATGCGGTCATGGTTTATATCAGCACGGATTACTTTTTCCCGTTGCGCGCGGCATGGTACAAGGTCGCCCCCGACGGCAGAAGCCTCGAAAAAAAGCCGTTCCGCATCCTGGAGGTTTCCGGTTTCCGCAAGGAAAAAGATTTCTGGCTGGTCAGCAGGCTGAATCTCACCGGCGGAGACGGAAACTGGAGCACGGTCATCCGTTTTGACGAAACTTCCGCCGGACTGTCGAAAAACGGCATTCCGGAAGATGTTTTCAAGGTTTCCGACTAAAAAATGCGAAGTCCTTGCAAGAAAAAGGGACAAAAGACTTTGACATAATCGGAAAAAACTATATATTTCCATGAATAGGAATTGATATTTTTTACCGGATAAATCATGATATTTTATAAAAGGCGGAGTTAGAATGCGGTTTCAGTGTCCATTTTGCCGAGGGATTGTATCGGTTGACAATACAGATATGGGGACGGATGTACAGTGCGGTCATTGCGGAGAACGTGTCACCGTCCCGACCTCGCGAGTCGCGACAGGAGCCGTAATCGGTGATTTCATCATTCTGCGGGAACTCGGGCGCGGCGGAATGGGTATCGTTTATCTGGCGCACCAGATATCCCTGGACCGTCCCGCCGGACTTAAAATTCTCGCAGAAAATTATGCAAACAATGCTGAATTCGTCGTCGGATTCATCAAAGAGGCACGCTCCGCCGCCAAGCTGAATCATCCCAATATCGTTCAAGCCTATGCCGTCGGCGAAGATGAAGGCATTTTCTATTTCGCAATGGAGTATATCGACGGCGAAACCATGAAAAATGTGCTCAAACGGGAGCATGTCATACCGATTGACCAGGCAATTTCCATCATTCAGCAGATCAGCGAAGCGCTGGATTATGCATGGAAGGAACAGAAACTGATCCACCGCGACATCAAACCGGACAACATCATGCTCACCTCAAACGGACGGGCAAAACTGGCTGACCTCGGTCTTGCCAAAGTCGCAGGTGAAATCGACGACAGCGAAGACGATGAAGTCATGGGAACGCCGCAGTATATCAGCCCCGAACACCTGACGGGGGCTCCCATGGACAGCCGGAGCGATATTTACAGTCTCGGCGCCACATTCTACCATTTCATCACCGGCCGTTTCCCGTATGAAGGCGCAACCGCCTCGGAAATCGCCCAGCAGCATCTTTTCGGCACTCTGATTCCGCCGAACGAGGTCAATACGGATATCCCGGAAACCCTTTCGCGCATTGTCATGAAAATGATGGCGAAAGATCCTGCGCTCCGTTATCAGGACGCCGCGGAACTTGCCGATGACCTGCGCCTTGTGCGCCGGGGGCAGAACCCGGTTTCCGCAACGGAAACCGGCGCACTGCGCGTTATAAACTCCAACATGAATCTGCAGGGACAGGAATTCGCTCCGGCAGAAGGGGATACCGGGAAAAAAGCCCCCTTCAAAATGCCGCAGCTGAAGTTGAAGTCCCAGAATGCAGCTCCCGCGCCTCAGCCGGTTCAGCAGTTCACGCAGACGGAAACCATCGCGGAAAACAGGAGTTTCACGGAAACCGCCAATGAAGTCACCGCCCCCAAGCCGCAGCTGAAGCCGGTTTCTTTGAAAATGCCGGAAAAACCGAAACCCGTGGAACCTCCCAAGCCTGTCGCCCCCCCCGTAGAAAACGAGGCGGCGGAAAAGCTCAAAAAAGCACAGGAAATGGCAAAGAAAGCGGCTGCGAAGAACAAAGGGAAAAAGAAAAATGCCAAGCCAGGCGAAGGTGAAAAGAAAAACGGCGCGGCAGTCATTATTCTTCTCGCAGCCGTGCTTCTCGGCGCAGGAGGATTTTTCGGTTATCAGTACCGGAAACAGATTACCGGGGTCTTTTACAAGACCGTCGGGAAAATATCCGGGGACAGCGACCAGAGTCCCTACATGGCAGACATTACGCAGACCTTGGCTCTTATCGGGGAGGACTCCTCCGACACGGAAGGGGTTGTCCGGAAGGCGGAGGAATTTCTAGCCAGGCACCCGGTCGCGGAAACCGATGAGGAAAAGGCGAAACTCGCCGAACTTCTGCAGATTTATATCCCTCTTGACGAATCGCGCTTTGCCGCGGCACGCGATTCCGCCCATCAGGCTTATACGGATAAAGTCGCGGAAAAAGAACGCGCTCTTGCTGAGGCGGCGGAAGCAGAAAGAAAGAGAAAAGCCGAAGAAGCCGAACGTCAGCGCAAAGCCGCCGAGGAAAGGCGTCTCGCGGAACAGAAACGCCGGCAGATACAGAAAGAGATTGCCTCTTTCAAGAATAAATATGCGTGGCTGAGAACCGTTACACAGCGCAATGTCATAGAGTTCGGCAGAAAGAACGATGAAGCCGGAATGCTCAAAATGTTCGAAAACAATGCAAAGGAAACCCAGTTGACAAAAGAGAAAAATGCCGAAATACGCAAGATGGCGAACAGTTTTGTCTGGTGGTCGAATCAGCTCCGCAATTATATGCGCGGCGCATTTGAAATCAAAAATGCGCTTGAAAACGGCAGTCCCGCAATCGTCGGCATTCCGGTTGAAATCAGGTTTAATCTCTGCAAAGTGAAATCCATCAGCAACGGCGTGCTTACGGGGGAAACCACAGGAGGCAGGGAAATCACTATTCCGGTCAAAGAAATGAATACCGGTTCACGCCCGTTCATGAATTTCGTGAAAAAAGTCGGAGAAAAACTCAATAAACCGGCATCCGTTCCGTTCTATTTCCTCTGGATCAAAGAATATAATGTGGCGCATGTCGTTGCCAATGAGGAGAACAACACCGTAAGGAATCTGGTCTCCTCCATTTTCAGCACCTATCTTTCCAATGCGTTGAGACAGAAAAACACAGACAGGGAAGAGCTTGAAAACGAATTCGGCAGACTGCCGGAATACAAAAAGCTGGCGCCGAAAAAGAAGAAATGACACCGCCTGAAAGACGGATCATGGAATTTTAATACAGGGGGTATTGGCTGTGAATCCATTATTTGCCGCCGCGGGAATCACGGTAACGAGTCCGCTGATGACTGGAAAAATTCTTGAAAGCACACTTGCCGGATCATGGTTCGATGCAAATCCGAAGGTTCTGCACCGGCAGATTGCCGAATGGGTGGAACGTGCCGATGCCGGTAAATCCGGAAAAAAGACAATTGCGCTGATACAGCCTCATGCAGGATATGCCTATTCCGGACCGACCGCCGCCTATGGCGCCAAAGCAGTCGCAGGCGGGAAATACAGCCGCGTCATCATTCTGGGCCCGACACACCGTGTCTACATGAAAAATCAAATCTGCATTCCTTCCGATGCCGACGGCATGAACACTCCGCTCGGAACTCTTGCCATTGATAAAGAGGCGCTCGAAAAACTCCGCTCCTTTCCGTTCATCACCGCCGGCGATCGAGTTCTCTCGCAGGAACACAGTGTTCAGATTCAGATTCCATTCCTCCAATATGCGCTTGGAGACAATTTCAAACTCGTACCCGTGGTTGTAGGGCAGCTTGATGACACACATGCGTCAAAAGTCGCGGACGCCCTGAAAAAGATCGTAGATGAATCGACACTGGTCGTCGTCAGTTCCGATTTCACGCATTACGGCAGGAATTTCGATTACATTCCCTTCCGCACCGACATCGAGGCAAACCTGAAAAAACTGGATCTCGGGGCATTCGATAAAATCAAAACAAAAAATCCGCTTGAGTTCGCCTCCTATCTTCGCAATACAGGTGCAACGATCTGCGGAGAGGCGCCGATCCGCATTCTGCTGAATATGCTCCCGGGAAATGCCTCCGTCGAACTGCTTCATTATACGACATCCTCCGCGGAAAGCGGGGACTTTTCACATTGCGTCAGCTACATTTCCGGAGCGGTTCGCGGACAGTGGGAAGAAGCTCCATCGAAAAACCGGGCGGAGGATTTCCTCTCCGCACAGGATAAAAGGACGCTCCTTTCCATGGCGCGGCGATCCATTGAATATGTGTTTGAACACAGGAAAGCTCCCCGCAGCGATATCTTCAAGACCGAGGCAACGGACAGCATGAAAAAGATTGCCGGATGCTTCGTCACGCTCAATCAGGGAAACGACCTGCGCGGCTGCATCGGTGAAATCGAACCGGTCCGCCCGCTATATCAGGCGGTGACGGCACGCGCCGTCGATTCGGCGTTCCGCGATCCGCGTTTTCCGCAGCTGTCGCCGGCGGAACTGAAACGTGTCACGATTGAAATTTCCGCACTGACTCCCGCGAAACCGGTAAAATCTTATCAGGACATCGTAATCGGAAAACACGGCATGACAATCGCAAAGGACGGACGTTCCGCCGTATTTCTCCCCCAAGTCGCACCGGAGCAGGGGTGGGACCTCGCAACCACGCTCACTTATCTTTCACGTAAAGCCGGACTCGCCCCCGATGCCTGGAAATCCCCCGATGCGAAATTCACCGTATTTGAAGCAATCGTTTTCCATGAAGGCAAATAACAGAAAATCAACAGCCCGGACTTTTCCGGAATAACATTCAGAGGAGAGATTATGAACATCCAGTGGACATTAGGTTTTCTCTGTGCATGTGCGGCGGTTTTCGCCGCAGAGGAACAGCCAAAACCAGAAACGCCGACAGTTCCCGCACCGGTTGCGAAACTGGCTCTATTCAAAAACGGCATAGGCGCCGTGGTCCGCAGGGCAAATCCGCCGCCGACGCCTTTTCTCGTCAAAGACTCCATGGCTCCAATCCACGGGACACTGTGGTTCATGCCTTCCGACGGCTTAAGCGTGAGGACGGTAAAGCATACGGTCCGGGAGCCGAATACGCAGCCGTTTCAGAACCTGACCGCATCCTACGAGGGCCGCGCCGTCCAGCTGACACTCGGCGGCAATTCCGGAGCTCCGACGGAGATTATCGGAAAAGTCATCCGCCCGGTGAAGAAAACATCTCAGGGACAACGGGATGCCGGTTACAGTTTCCAGCCTCCGCAGACGGAACGTTTCCTGACATTAAGCCTGAACAGCGGGGAGATCATCTCCATAAACACCGCCCGGATCATCAGTATCCGCGCCCTGAAAATCAATCAGACGCTCGAAGTGGAAAAAGAGGCGCTCCTGATTGCGCCGAAAGCAAAAATCGCAGGGCCGCTTGCAATCTGTTACCTGACGAAAGGAGCGGCATGGGCGCCATCCTACCGGCTGGAACTCGGCAAAGACTCCAGAATGCGCCTCAGCATGTCAACCGTCATTATGAATGAGCTGGAGGACCTGAAAGATGTGGAAGTGAACCTGATTTCAGGATACCCGAACATCAAGTTTGAAAACGCGGTCAGCCCCATGGCGTCCGGTATGACGATGGCGGAATTTTTCCGGCAGCTCACAGGCAGCGGCGGCATGGCAAGCCCGATTCTGGCACAGAGAGTCATGTCCAACAAGGCTTTCGCCTCTGATGCCGCAATGGGCGCTGCCGTTACCGGGGCAACCCTTCCGCCGAGCGGAGAATCTGAAGATATCCATTACCGGAACATCGGCAAAATCAGCCTGAAAAAGGGAGAGCGGCTCTATCTGCCGCTGGAATCCGCGGAGTCAACCTATGAACGGATTGTGGAATGGACGATCAATGACCGTCGAGACAACTGGGGACGTCCGGTCAACTTCGGCAGTATGGAAAAATACAACGGCGAACTCTGGGACGCCGTCAGTTTCAGAAACCCTTTCAAATCACCGATCACCACGGCGCCGGTCGAAATCACCGACGGCGGCAAATTTCTCGGGCAGACCACTGTCGAATGGGTCAATCCGGGACAGAAGAACATCCTCAGGATCACCAAGGCAATGACCGTTACGGGACAGGTAACGGAAAATGAAATCGCGAAAAACTCTCTCACAAAAACCGCCCCCCGTGAAACCGTCCGGATCGGGAATGAAAATTACTGGAAACAGGAAATCGAAGGAACTCTTGCCTTGAAAAATTACAGAAAAACGGACGCCAAAGCAGTGATTAAACTGCAATTCTCCGGCGATCTGGTCTCTGCCGAAGGCAATCCGTCGAAACAGCTTGTGCCGCAGGGCTATAACTCCGTCAATCCGCGCAGCGAACTGACCTGGGAAACAGTTGTGAAAGCGGAGCAGGAGCAGAAAATACACTACCGGTATTCCGTTCTGGTCAGATACTAAACGTTGTGGGGGGATTCTCATGCCTATACAAAGGGTGGTAGAATCCCCATTTTTCATTTGTCAACCCCCGGAAAAGATTTTTTCTCAAAAAAAGTATGTGAAAGTTTCCGTTTTGACAATTGATATTTCCCTGTTCCATGCAATATTTCCATATCTATGTTCAAATAAATTTCAATCTTAAAAACATAAGGGATTATGCGATGACTGCGGAGCAGGGAAAGTACGACATATCCAGCGAGATATGGTCAAAGAAGTATCGTTATCACGGCGGCGGGGATCTCCCCAAAGACAATACACCGGACGATACGTTCAAACGGGTGGCACATGCAATAGCTGCAAATGAGGCCGATCCCGCAAAATGGGAAAAAGAATTCTATGGGATCATGTCCGGATTCAAATTCCTCCCCGGCGGGCGCATTATCGCAAACGCAGGCACGAAGCGCACTGAAGTCACGATGTTCAACTGCTTCGTAATGAACAAGATCAATGACTCCATCGATGGTATTTTCGAAACAGTCAAGGAGTCCGCTCTCACCCAGAAACAGGGCGGCGGCGTCGGATTCGACTTCTCCACGATCCGCCCCTCCGGCTCCAATATCAAAGGCTGCGAGGCAAGCGCTTCCGGTCCCTTGAGCTTCATGCAGGTGCTCGACTCCACCTGCCGCACCATCATGAGCGCGGGACAGCGCCGCGGCGCCCAGATGGGTGTCATGCGCTGCGACCACCCGGATATCGAAAACTTCATTACCGCAAAGCGCAACAATGCCGCTCTCCAGATGTTCAACCTCTCCGTCGCCATCACGAACAAGTTCATCGAAGCGGTCAAAGCCGATGCCCCGTGGGATCTCATCTTCGACGGCAAGGTCTACAAAACCGTCAAGGCGCGCGACCTGTGGGAGCTCATCATGCACTCCACCTATGATTTCGCGGAACCCGGATTCATCCTGATCGACCGCATCAACAAGATGAACAACCTCTATTACTGCGAACAGATCTGCGCGACCAATCCCTGCGGCGAACAGCCGCTTCCGCCTTACGGCGCATGTCTGCTCGGTTCCATCAACCTTTCGAAATTTGCGAAGCACCCCTTCACCTCCTCCGCTGAACTCGATAAAGAGGGAATCCGGCAGACCATCACAACGGCGGTCCGCATGCTGGACAATGTAATCGACCTCAGCAACTATCCTCTGGAACAGCAGGAAACCGAGGCAAAATCCAAACGCCGCATGGGAATCGGCATCACCGGACTCGCTGACCTGTTCATCCAGCTCGGCATCCGGTATGGTTCGCCGGAATCCGTCGCAATGGCTTCCGAAATCATGAAAACAATCACTTACGCCGCTTACCGCGCAAGTATTGAAAATGCCAGAGAGAAAGGCGCATTCCCGCTGCTCGACAAGGAAAAATATCTTGAAGGAGCATTCATCTCCCAGCTTCCGCAGGATATCAAGGACGGCATCCGCCAGTACGGCATCCGCAACTCGCACCTGACCTCGATCGCTCCGACAGGCACAATCAGTTTGTTCGCGGGCAACGTCTCCAGCGGGCTCGAACCTGTTTTTGCATTCAAGTATACAAGAAAAATCCGCAACGGCAAGGAGGGCGACACCACGGACGCCGAAGTCGTGGATTACGCATACAGTGAATACCGCAAGCTCCGCGGCGCCGAGTTCGATCCCAAAAAACTCCCGGCTTATTTCGTCAGCTCTGCGGAAGTGACTCCCGAAGAACACCTGAACATCCAGGCGGCGCTCCAGCAGTATGTTGACAGTTCCATTTCAAAAACGATCAATATTCCCTCGGATTACCCCTATGACGCTTTCAAGGACATCTATCTGAAAGCCTATGAAAAGGGGCTCAAGGGATGCACAACCTTCCGTCCGTCCGAACACATCACCGGCATTCTGGTCCGTGATGAGGATAAGAAGAAGAAGGAGGAAAAGAAGAAAGAGGCGGTGGAACACCCGATCATTGTCCGTCCCCAACCTCCGAAGCGTCCGCTTGAACTGGAAGGCACCACCTACAAAATCCGCACGCCGCTTGCCGCCGATGCGCTCTATGTAACGATCAACGATCTGATCGAGGAAGACGGCCGCCGCCGTCCGTATGAGATCTTCATCAATACGAAAAATCTTCAGTATTTCAGCTGGATCGTCGCCATGACGCGCCTTATTTCGTCCGTATTCCGCCATGATCCCGCCCCGCGCTTCCTTGTGGAAGAGCTCAAGAGCATTTATGATCCCAACGGCGGCTACTTCAGCGAAGGCACTTACATTCCGTCTCTCGCTGCCGATATCGGGCGCATCATCGAAAAACACCTCGAAAAACTCGGCATCATGCCCCACCACTATGAGAAGAAGGCGGAAAAGAAAGCCGAACCTGCAAAGGAGGAGATACAGAAAGTCGCCGCTCCGACAGCCGACCAGTTCAATGGAATGCTGATCTGCCCTGTCTGCAACGAACGCAAGCTCATCATGCAGGAAAACTGCGTAAAATGCCTTGCATGCGGGCACAGCAAATGCGGATGAGTTCCGGAGAGGATGACATCTGATGCTTTACCTTCTGGCAAATCTGCGCGAATGTTTCGGGCCGCTGCGTCTGTTTGAATACGTGACTTTCCGTTCAGGAGGCGCGCTGATCACATCAATGCTGCTCGTGATCTTTCTCGGGCCATGGACCATCCGCCGCCTGAAAAAGTTCTGCGTACCGAAATCCGCGCGGCTCGAAGGGCTCGTCGCAGAACAGTTCGTGGATCATTCCAAGGACAAAACCCCGACGATGGGGGGACTGCTGATCATTTTTTCGATCGTGTTTTCCACAATCTTCTGGGGTGATCTGTCGAACCGGATGGTGCTTGTCTTCCTGCTGCTCCTGCTGCCTCTCACGGCGCTCGGTTTTTATGACGACTACATCAAAGTCAAATATAAGCGGAGTGTCCGCGACGGCGTTTCCGGCAAAGTGAAACTGCTGATTCAGGTTCTCGTAAGTTTCGTGGCTCTTTACATGATTTACAAGATGCCGGACACGATGACCACCAAGTTTCTGGTCCCGTTCTTCAAAGACCCGATCTGCCTGAAACCGGCAGGGGAAGCCATTCAGTTCTGGCTGCCTCCCCAGCTGTTGCCCTACCCTCTGTTCACATTCCCCGCCTCGTGGGCTTTCCTCGCGATCGGGCTGATTTTTCTGGCGAATATTCTTCTCGTCACTTTTTTCAGCAACGCGGTAAATCTTACGGACGGCAAAGACGGCCTTGCGGCGGGATGCACGGTATTCTGCGTTCTTTCCTTTGCCGCGGTCGCTTATGTCCACGGACATATGGTATTCGCAAAATACCTTTCGATTCCCTATATTCCGGAACTGGGTGAAATCAGTGTATTCGCCTCGGCGATGGCGGGGGCGTGCATCGGTTTTCTCTGGTATAACTGCAAACCGGCGGCTGTATTCATGGGCGATACGGGAAGCCTGCCGCTGGGTGGAAGCATCGGGCTGATCGCAGTCCTGATGGGACAGCAGTTCCTGCTGATCGTGATCGGTTTTGTTTTCCTGATGGAAGGCGTCTCCGTCATGATCCAGGTTGCGAGTTTCAAGCTGACCGGCAAGCGTGTTTTCCTCTGCACTCCGATTCATCACCACTTTGAGCAGAAAGGCTGGTCGGAAACGCAGATCGTCATCCGCTTCTGGATCATAGCCGGAATTTGCGCTCTGATCGGTCTTGCGACCTTGAAATTGCGCTGAAAAATGAAAGAATAATTTTTTTGAGGCATTTTTTTGCTTGCATTTTTCCAAAAAAGCGATAGTGTAAGCTTAATTATTGGAAAAACCGGTATTTTTAATTTCTAAAAGGAACAGTAAAATGAGCGAGAAAAAAGAAATCTACGCAGATGGAATCGGCCAGATTCACTTCGCAGGCGGAATGGTCCGTTATGATTTTGTCACCCTTCAGCCGAAAGAAGACGGAATGGCTCCCGAATCCCAGTCCAACATCCGCATCATCATGCCTCCGCAGGGATTTCTTGCCGCATTCAACTCCATGCAGCAGTTGATCGACAAGCTTCTTGAAGCCGGTGTGCTTCAGAAAAATGAAAACGCCAGGAAGTAAAGGCAATTCACCGGACGGAATTCCGCCGTCCGGTTTTTCCGTCTTTACGGAAAGTTCAAAATATGTCGCCGGCGGTTGCGGGCGGTATATTTTGAGTTTTCTGTAAATTACATTTTAACAAACGGAGTAACCCTATGCTGAAGACGTATTTTTCAGTGGTCATAGCACTTGGTTTCGTAACCATACTTACTGTCACAGGCTGCAAAAGTGAAGAAGATTTCCGCATTGAGCGCGCCAACAATGCCAGACTGCATTTCGAAATGGCACAATTCAAAGAACTGCCGCAGGATACCCGGTTGACTCTTCCCGAATGTATCCGCCTGGCACATGAAAACAATCTGGATGCAAAAGTCTACAAGCTGGAAGAAGCCGTTGCCCGAGAAATGAGAACGGCGGAAGTCCTGGGAATGCTGCCTGAAATCAACATCAACAACAACTTTACCGGGCGTTCCAATACACCGGCGTCCAGCAGCAAGGCATACAAAGCCGGCGGCGCCACCTACGGAGCCAGCACAAGTTCAGACCGCAACATCAACGCTTTCAATATCGACTTTGCTCTGAGCGTCATGGACTTCGGGCTCGCATTCTTCAATTCACAGCAGGCGCATGACCGCTATCTCATGCGCCAGCAGAGATCGGAACGCGTTTCCCAGAATCTGACTCTCGATGTTGTCCGTGTTTATTTTCAGGTTGCCGCAGCACAGAAGGCAATCAATATCACACGCGGGCTTCTGGATACCTGCCGTGACCGTTATACTCTGATCAAACGGCTCAGTGACGCCAAAAAGATCACACCGTTCCGCGCGTTTGATGAAACCAGCCGGTTCATCGAAATGGAAAGAAGGCTGACCGGTTATATTCTCGACTATCAGAACGCCTGCATTGAACTCCGTTCTCTGCTCGGCTACTATCCGACAGCCAACATTACGGTGGACGATTCCGTCCTTGCCAAAGTTCCGGAGTTCAAGTTCCCGGAAATGGAAGTCATGGAGCAGATTGCCCTTATGAAAAGACCGGAACTCTATGAAATTGACATGCAGAAACACATCAATGTGGTCGAATGCAGAAAAGTGCTCCTGTCGATGTTCCCGAGCGCAAGGCTCTTTGCCGATTACAACAACAATAATAACTCATTCCTTTACAAGCAGAACTGGTGGGAACTCGGCATCCAGTCCGCATTCAATTTGCTCAAGGTTCCGCAGAAAATCGGTGAATACATGAGTTATCAGGCGCAGGTGGAGGCGGAGCAGGTCCGTTCCTACGGACAGGCCATCACGGTAATGGCGCAGGTGAGAATTGCCCATGCCGATATTCTTGCCAACAAGGAAATTCTCGATACGAACATCCGTACCTTTGAAAACTACAATACCCATTTGACAAACTCGCTGAAAAATCAGCAGATCACCGGTGATCTTCCCCGCCTTGAACTGGATCATATCCGTCTGACGACTGCGGAAAGCGACATTCAGCGCATCATGTCTCTCGGCAATTACTACGTTTCCTATTACCGTCTCTTGAACGCCATCGGCATTCGGAGCATGACGGACAATGATCTGAAAGCGTTGACCGAAGAACTCAACGCCGCTCAGGGAGAAGCGAAAAAGGAAATCGCCAAGGCGGAACAGAAGTAAAAAATCCAAAGTTTATTAAAAAAAATTGGTTTCATAGTGCGATGCCCTGCATCGCAAAAATGCTTCGTGCAGGACTTTCAGTCCTGCTTCGGTCCAGCTGAATAAGCTGGTTGCGGCAGGCGAAATCCCCGATACCCCGCGCGCTCTGCACCGGGGGGTTGTTCATTTTCAGCCTGCGCAGTGACTTACGCTGTGCAGGCTTTTTTTCTGACTCCGGCAGCAACAAAAAAGAGCATAAGACTCACGATCCTATGCTCCTGAAATGCGAAATGACCTGTTGCGGCAGACAGCCGCGCCGTCACAAAAGATTTTCAGCGGCGAATTTGACAGCATTGTCGAAAATGACTTTGCCCTCGCCCCATTCGGGAAGCCTGCCTTCCAGTTTCTGAGACTGCCAGTCAGGTGCGTTGAACGGTGAAAGGAATGCTTCCGGATGCGGCATCAGACCGAAAATCCGTCCGGTGGAATCACAGATTCCGGCGATGTCATTGATCGAACCGTTCGGATTCTCCGGGAACCCCTTTGCTTTGGAACCGTCCGCAGAGACATAACGCAGCGCGACAAGATTTTCCGATTCAATACGTGCAATGACTTCCTCGTCCGCGACAAATTTCCCTTCTCCGTGGCGGACAGGCAGACGGAAAGTCTTGATTCCTTTCGTAAAGACACAGGGGGATTTCTCATTGGCGCCGAGTGTTACCCAGTCATCACGGAAAACACCGGAATCGTTATGCGTCAACGCCGCCTGCTGCTCGAAATACCTGCCGTCCAGAGCCGGAGCAAGCCCGAGGCGCGTCAGTGTCTGAAACCCGTTGCAGATGCCGATCACGAGCTTTCCCGCCTTGACAAATGCCTTGATGTCCTCGCTGAGCCGGAATTTCAGGCGGTTCGCGAAGACCGTCCCGGAACCGAGATGATCTCCGAAAGAAAATCCGCCGATAAATGCAAGGATGTGAAACTCATCCAGTTTTCTTTTCCCGTTGAGCAGATCGTTCAGATGAACCTGCTCAGCAGTCGCGCCTGCGGATTGGAATGCGGCGGCGGTCTCCTTTTCGCAGTTGAGACCTACGCCGGTAATGATCAAAGCTTTGACTTTAGAATAATCCGTCATATCATATTTCTCCAGTTGAATAAATATTACCTATGAAATTTACCTTTCCAAGGGTGCTTTTGCAAATGCGGAAGAAAAAAAAGCACTGAAAGTCCCGATTTTCATAAGAAAAATCCTTTTTTCTTTGTAACAGGTATTGACAATCAATGGGTTTTCGCTTATAATTGGTATTACAGAAATAACAGTAATAACAGAAAGAGGCAATATGCATTTGTCTAAGACAAGTCTTGTATTGAATGCATTGGAAAAGAAAATCCGTTCCGGACAGTTCACCCCCGGAGAAAAACTGCCGTCAATGCGTAAACTGGCAAAGTCCTTTCAAGTCAGCACGATGGTCATGCAGCAGGTCGCAATTGAACTTGAAAAAAAAGGACTGCTGGTGAGAAGTTCCAAGTGCGGTCTTTTTATTCCGCCTGAAATGGAACAGCCGAACCGTTTTGTAATCGGTGTCCTGACAACAATTGCACCTCAATCCATGGATTTCTATTATGAAGGCTTGTTTGCCAGTGTCAACGCTGTCGGGGGAGTCGTGATACCCGTGCTTATGGGACAGGAGAACGACATCAGGAATATGCTTGCACAAAATCCATCAAAAGTTCTTGTCGACCTTGAGGGTGCATGTTACGAGTTGAATCAGGTTAATGCACTGTTGAGAAATGTTCCGGTTACATTTTTCAACCGCTATGAATGGATGACACCGCTTCCAGAATCGGCAGTGCTCATTGACCGTGTGGCGCAAACCGTCGATACCCTGCGCCATTTTGAAAATCGCGGTCACAAGCGCATTCTGTTTTTGGGACACTACGAGAAACCGCGTCCCTATAAGCAGTATGAACTTGAAACTGCTGCAAAAATCGTCGGCCTGAAGTTATGGACTCCGGAATTTCAATATGTCTGTTTTGATGAATTCGATACGAATCCGGCGCACATAGCAAAAATTTTCCGGGAAGAACCGCCGACGGCTATTTTTTCCAGAAGTGACATCAAGCTGTTCCATTTCATGCAGAAGATCCGCGCGTTCTATCCGGAATGCGGCGATGCCGAACTGGTCGGATGCTACAACACAAAAAATTCCCAGATTCCACAACATGAATTTTCTTCCTACGATATGCAGTGGCGTCATGTCTGGGATGTTGCGATCCGCAAAAAAACTCCCGGTATAGACTGGTGTATTCCAAAATTAATTATACGTGAAAAAACAAAATTATATTAACAGACAAAACTCAAGGAAAGGGGACAGCAATGAAGGACAACGGTGAAACAGGGAAATGCAGGAAATCAGGAATTTTTACATTAATAGAACTTCTTATTGTAATTTCTATCATCGCAATTCTTGCAGCAATGCTTTTGCCGGCTTTAAGTAAAGCCAGAGAAAAAGCCCGTGCGACCCAATGCATGAACAATTTGAAACAGCAGGGTACCAATTTTGTTTTTTACAACGACGATAATAACGGCTACAATATCGTCGGTCATACGGGATCACATCTCTGGTGGGTGTTTATCGAATATTATCTGAGCAAAAAGCCGGCGCCGTTGAATCTGGCACGAAGATTTGATTCCAAAGTCATGCACTGCCCGACACAGAAAGCTGACGACGGGCTCCACATGGGGCTTTCCTGGCCAGGCAGCAATTATTCCTACAATACTCATATCGGAAATCTGCGGGGATGGCCGACACGCACAAAAATAAACCAGATCAGGAATCCTTCCAGAAGAATGCAGGTGGGAGACGGCTATTTCAATCCGGCAATGGGATCATACCTGCAATATACATGGGGAGTCGGGCAAACCGGAGAAATCGGAAGCGCCTCCATTACAATAAACCGTATGATGAAAACACACATACGCACTTCAAATTATTTATGGATGGACGGCCATGTGGAACCACGGCATGCATTCCAGATGACAATCGAAGAAGTCAATGCCGCAGACGATCCGGCATGGGCTTACTGAAACCAAATACGAAAGGAACGATAATATGCTGCCAAAGACTCTTACAATTTTCACTATGGGAATGTTTTTCCCGTTTTTCATGTCTGCCTCCAATCTGATTGAAAACCACTCCTTTGAAATAGATGACGGAAAAGGGGTTCCAACAAAATGGAAAGCCAATAAAGCCGAAAAAACAAACGGCGTGGAACACAAACGGGAAACGGGGGATGCCACGGATGGCAAGTATGCCGCAGTCATTAAAAATGTTTCTCCACAAAACGGTGTAAGCCAGTTCATGGCATGGATCCAGAACCTGAATCCGGCTCAACTGACCCCATACATCCCCGGCAAAGAAATGCTCCTGACTTTCGATTACTGTACAGATGCACCGGCAACAGCAATCCGTGCTTATGTGGAAGGACGTTCCCCGGGAGGCAGGGGATTTTCTGCAATGGGCCCCACTGCCACGCGCTACGTAGGCTGGGGACGCTATTCACTCCGTTTCCGCCTGCCGCAGGAAAAGCCGAATCTGATATATGTTGTACTGCAACTTCTGAACACAGGAACGGTAAAATTCGACAATGTCCGCCTTGATACGGCTCCACCTGAACAGACGCTTCCGGAGGCAGCAACGGCAAAACAGCCCCGCGAAAAACTAAAACTGAACGTAAGTTACAGTAACTTTCCGCCGCGCAATACCTATTATCTGCCGGAACTCCCCCGGAAACTGAATGTCCATGCCCGTATGGGAAAAGAAAAATTCAGCGACCTGTTTATTGCCTTGAAAAGTGATAACGGCAAACTCATCAGACAATGGCGGCTGGAGTCCCGGGGCAACAGGATTAACGGCGTCATTGACATACCGCGCCTGGAGGCAGGGCTTTATCATTTGCACAGCACTGCATTTTCTCTCGGAAACAGAATCACAGATTCGGAGACATTCCGGATCATGGATAAGGCAGGACCCAGCGGGGTACGTTTCAGGAAAGACCACATCATGCTCCTTAATGGCAAACCATTTTTTCCGCTGGCTGTCTGCCCTCCGTACATTACCAATGAGGCTCTGGCGGCCTACCGCGATGCCGGATTCAATACCATTACACCGCAGATCAATGCCAGCGGCAGCAGAAAACTTACGGATTTTCTATATCCTCATGCGGCGAAATACGGGCTAAATGTGATTGAATGGATTAATTTTGCGGATAATGCGGACCAGCCTGCAGAAGAACTCAAACAGCGTGTCGAGGATGCGGTCCGGCATACGGCAGGAATGAGAAATTTCATTGGCTGGATGAACGACGAAGACGCATGGCGCGGAATCCCTGCGGCAAACGTGAAAAAGATTTACGATATCTTTTACCGGTATGCGCCGAACCATATTCTCTGGTGCAATCAGGCTCCCCGCGGCAGCATTGAACTGTTAACGGAATACGGACGTTACTGCGATGTGACCGGAGCTGACGTCTACCCCATACCCGCTTCCGTAAAACACAGTGAAATGCCGAACAAAACTATTGCCTGCATCGGGGATTATACAGATGATTTTCTGGAAAGTGTACATGACAGGAAACCTGTCTGGATGATTCTGCAAGCTTGGAGCTGGGGCGGCAAAAAAGGCACTCCCGACAAACCGTTTCCCACTTACAGAGAACTGCGTTTCATGTTTTACAACGCCATTACACACGGCGCCACCGGAATCGCATGGTTCGATAATAATACAATGGACCCGTCCAGTCCGGTTTTCAGGGATCTGGCAGCCGTTAATCTGGAATTCAGGGAAATCGAAAGCTTCCTTACCAGAGGGATCAGGGAAAACTTTGCAATCATAAAAAACAATCAGCCCGGAATCCGGCTGATGAGCCGCAGTTGTGGTAAAGAAAAACTGATGATCATCGTAAATGAGCTGGATAAACCGCAGAAAGTCTCCATAAAGACAACAGGCGGAAACTGGTATCCGTCCCCCGGAAACCGAAGTTCCGTAACCGGCTCGGACACCTTGACTCTGGATATGAAGCCATTGGACGTCATGCTCCTTGTATCCCGTCCACTGAAATTTCACGTTCCGGAACAGTTCCCGAAGTTAAAAATCAGCGATCCCGTTCCGCTGGCTGAATCTGTAAAGAGCGGAAATCTCAATCAGGTGAAATGGCGCGGGAACTGGGTCTGGAACTCTGAACTGATGGAAAATAAAGGATATTCAAAAACAACAGCGCAACAGAATTTCACAGTCGATGGAAAAATAGAATCCGCATGGCTCGCCATTGCCGCAGACAACATCTATGAACTGGAAATCAACGGCAGGCATATCGACAACAGTTCCGTATTCAAACTTGCGGTTTCCTACGACATTGCCCCGTATCTGAAACAAGGCAGAAATACGATAACCGTCAAAATTACCAATCTGGGTTCCTACGGCGGAGTCGTATTTGAAGGAGAAGTCAACGATGCAAAAGGGACTCAAGCCATCCTGTCAGGAAAAGACACATTGTTCCAGTCTGCAAACGGTGCATTCAATATCAAGCCTTATCTTTTCGGACCGCCCCCGGTCAAACCGTGGGGGAACATCATGACGGTTCCGATCAATTGATCGTTGAAAAAAGTGGAGACGGCGGCGATAAGCCGGATTCTGTACCTTTTCCGAAGAAAAGGCGGCGACCATCTGTCTATGCGACCAGAACCCGGGATTCAAACGCCGCGAGCAACGGCTCATCCCCTATTTGGTCTTGCTCCGGGAGGGGCTTGCCTTGACGGACGGAATTGCTTCCGGTCCCGGCGGGCTCTTACCCCGCCATTTCACCCTTACCGGATCTGCATCCGGCGGTATGCTTTCTGCTGCGCTTTCCTTTCCGGGGCATATCGTCCCCGGCATCCCTTGATACAAGGGACTCCCCGCTCTATGGAGTCCGGACTTTCCTCCAGTCCAAAGGACCGGCGGCCGCCTGCCGCCGTCTCCGGCATCAATATACGCTCTGATACGCTAAAATCCAGCCGGAAAAGAGTTGTTTTTCCGCTTTTGTGCGCTATCTTAACACGCAATGATGCGCCTGGCGGGGCTTTGGGCAGGAGTTCTATCCGGAAAGGACGGAGCGCCCTCTCTTTCTTTTTCCACGGATTCCGTCTGCCGCATCACGGAAC